>JBDSMK010000269.1:0-3571 GCA_039915905.1 Ilumatobacteraceae bacterium | reverse complement strand
TTCACGATGGCTGGGGCCCTGGTGGCCGGCCGGCGGCGCCGACCGCATGAGACTCGCCCGGCACTAGCCCTGACGTGACCGCTCCCCGATGACCCGTCCGGCGACCTTTCAGGCGCGTGTCCCGGTGCGTCGACGATGATCGTGCTGCTCGGCCGTGTGTGCCTGGCTTTAGCACTCGGCGGTGCAGTGATCACCGTTGGTGCGGCGTGGCGAACGGCTCGTACAGGTGAAGGCACGCCGTGGTTGCGGCGCGGTTCATGGATCCTCGGTGCAGGCATGCTGGCCGCGTTCGCGCTGCTCGAGATCGCTCTGTTGACCAACGACTTCTCGGTCCGTTTCGTGGCCGAACACCACCGTCGGGCAACGTCCACGTTCTTCACCGTCACTGCGGCATGGTCCGGGCTGGAGGGGAGCCTGCTGCTGTGGGCCACCGTCATCGCCGTATATCTGGTGGCCGTCGCCCACCATGCCACCAGTCGCCGCCGAGCGCCCCAAGCAGTCGACCGGCTAGGAGCCGGAGCGCTGGTCGTGATGGGGACCGTCGCCGGCTTCTTCACCTCACTGGTGCTGTTCGTCAGCCCGACGTTCACCGCCTCTCCACGCATTCTGGCCGACGGCAGCGGTGCCAATCCGCTGCTCCAGGACCATGTCCTGATGGCCGTGCACCCACCGTTGCTCTACCTCGGATACGTCGGCTTCCTCGTGCCGTTCGCTTTCGCCCTCAGCGCGCTGGCATTGCGTGAACGAGGGCCGCGATGGGTGTTGCGCACCCAGACCTGGGCGCTGCTGGCCTGGATGTTCCTCACGGCCGGCATCGTCATCGGTGGCTGGTGGAGCTACGACGTGCTCGGCTGGGGTGGGTACTGGGCCTGGGATCCGGTAGAGAACGCCTCGCTGCTGCCATGGTTGGTAGGCACCGCCTACCTGCACTCGGCAGTGATGCAGGCCCGCAGGGGGATGCTCCCGGCATGGAGCGTCGGGCTGATCAGTTCGTCGTTCATCTTCACCCTGCTCGGTACGTTCCTGGCACGCTCCGGAGTGATCGCTTCCGTCCACGCATTCTCCGAATCCACACTCGGTCCGGTCCTGCTCGCGTTCCTTCTGACCACAGTGGCCGTTGTCGTGTACCTGTTCGTCACCCGTCTGCGCGATGTCGTCAGCGGACCGCCGCTGCACTCGCTGGCCAGCCGTGAGGGTGTGTTCCTGCTGAACAACCTGCTGCTCGGCGCGTTTGCGGTAGTGGTCCTGATCGGCACCACCTACCCGATCGTGATCGAGGCACTCGACAATGACCGCATCTCGGTCGGCCGTCCGTTCTTCGATGTCTTCGCGGTGTGGATCGTGCTTGCCCTGCTTCTGGCGATGTGCGTCGGCGTAGTCGCGCCATACCGCACTGCCAAGCTCTCAAAGTTGTGGCAGCACCAGCGGATGCCGGCGCAGATCGGGCTCGCGTCGGCCGCTGCACTGGTGATTTTCGCCGGATTGCGGGCCCCGTACGTGATCGTGGTCGTCGCGTTGGTGGCCACGATCATCGCAACTGCAGCACGCGAGTTCATCGTGGCCGTGCGAGCACGCACCGACGAACGCGGTATTCGCCGCGCCGCCGCAGGCGCATTGCGAGCCCGACCCGGCTTCTGGGGTGGCCAACTGGCTCACGTCGGACTGGCGCTCGTGGCCCTCGGCATCGCCGCTTCCTCCAACCTCGCCGAGCGATCCACACTCACTCTCGTGCCGGGACAGACAGCCACGGCCTCCGGATTCACCATCACCTACGTCCACCCGACGGCGCGCAGCACACCCACGTTCGAGGCAAAAGGGGCCGCGTTCTTGGTTTCGCGCAGCGGTTCGGAGCGGGAGATGCGCCCCGAGTTCCACCAGTACCCGAACCAACGCGAAGCTGTCGGCGAACCAGCCGTGTGGACGACTTCTGGCGGTGACGATGCCTACTTGTCGTTGCTGTCGCTCGATGACAACGGCGCTGTCGTGCATCTCTACCGCTATCCGTGGTTATCGCTGATCTGGGTCGGTGGCCTCACCGCCGCCTCCGGTGGAGCGCTCGGCCTCGGCCTGCGTTGGGCGAGGCGACGCAGCGAGCGACGCGTTGTCGCTGACGTGCTCGCAGCCGAGGAGGTGCTGGCATGACGGTTGCCGAGCCGGGCCGTGCATCCGAGAAAGGTGCTGCATCCGAGCCCGGCCGTGCGTCCGAGGAAGGTGGTGCCCGCGGCATCCCGTGGCGCACGCTGCTGACGATCCTGCTCGGCGCGATCGTGGTGTGGGGAATCGTTGCCGGCGTGACCGGCGGAGGCTCCAGCGACCGCGTCAGGGCCATTACCGGCCGACTGAAGTGCCCGGTGTGTCAGGGAGAATCAGTTGCTGAATCACCTTCGCAAAGTGCCCAGGAGATCACCACCCTCGTACGCCAGCAGGTGGCCGACGGTCACACCGATCAGCAGATCGTGCAGTACTTCGTCCAGCGTTATGGGGACTGGATCCTGCTGGATCCGCCGCGTTCTGGCAACACGTTGTTGCTATGGGCAGTTCCTCTGTTGGCTATCACCGGCGGGGCGGTCGCACTGGTGAGCCGTCTCGAACCTTCACGCCGGAGACGCCTGCTGGTGGTCGGCGCGACAACGCTCGGACTGGCCAGCACGACGACGCTGATCGTCGTCGGGGCCCGCGAACGCGCGCCGCGAGAGGCTGCCGCGCTCGGGGCCGCCCCGGTCGTCAATGCCTCGTCCGGTGCCACGGGCTCCACCATCGAACTGGCGGCGGTCACCGATGAGCAGATGGAGGAGCAGATCGCCAAGAACCCGACGATCGTCGGGATGCGATTGGCACTCGTGCAGCGCTACCTCGACGAGGGTGAGATCGACAAGGCATACAAGCACAGCTCGGTGGCGATCGACTCTCCCGCCACCGACCAGGAGTTCGAGAAAGCTTTGCGACTGCACGGCTGGATCACCGCTTTGAAAGGTGCCCCGGCAAGTGGTGCCGAATACCTCCGTGCTGCACTGGCATTGAGCCCCGACGATCGTGACGCGCTGTACTTTCTCGGACGGGTGGAGCTCACCGGACTGCACGATCCGGACGCCGCGCAGGAATGCGTCGACAAGCTGCTGGCCACTGATCTGACCGCCGAGCAACGCAACCACGTGGAGGCTCTGGCGACACAGATCCAGCAAGCCCGGGCCGCGCCGAGCAGCTCGGTCACGCCTGCAACGGGTGCGTCGTGAATTCCAGGCGGCTGTTCGTCACCGTGGCGCTGCTTACCGTCGTCGCAGCGGTGGCCTTGGCGGCATTCGTGATCCTCGGGCGCGGAACCTCGATGACTGCGTCGAAGCTGATCGGCCAGCCGGTGCCGAACGTCGCGTTGGCGCAGATCGACGGCGACAGTGCGGTGCGCTTGGGCTCGCCAGGTCACGTGGTGGTCGTGAACTTCTGGGCCCCTTGGTGCGTGCCTTGTCTCGGCGAGCACCAGATGCTCAACCGGGTAGCTGGCTCGTTCCCGGCCGACAAGGTGCGATTCGTGGGAGTGGCCTATCAGAGCGCCGACGCGGACGTGGACGACTTC
>JBDSMK010000242.1:0-2885 GCA_039915905.1 Ilumatobacteraceae bacterium | reverse complement strand
TCAACCTGCTCGACACCCCCGGCCACCGCGATTTCAGTGAGGACACCTACCGCGTGTTGGCCGCAGTCGACGCTGTGGTGATGGTCCTCGATGCTGCCAAGGGCATCGAGGCGCAGACGCTGAAATTGTTCGAGGTGTGCCGGTCGCGTGAGTTGCCGGTGCTGACGTTCCTCAACAAGTACGACCGCCCGGGCCGTGACCCGCTGGAACTGCTCGACGAGATCGAATCGAAGATCCGCCTGCGACCCACACCGGTCACCTGGCCGGTCGGCAGTGGCGACGAGTTCCAGGGCGTGATCGATCGCCGTACCGGCCAGTTCACCAAGTTCACCCGTACCGCCCGCGGCGCCTCCGCCG
This sequence comes from Ilumatobacteraceae bacterium, assembly GCA_039915905.1. Classification (GTDB taxonomy): domain Bacteria; phylum Actinomycetota; class Acidimicrobiia; order Acidimicrobiales; family Ilumatobacteraceae; genus JAODBQ01. The sequence continues at coordinate 2,528 of JBDSMK010000242.1, read as the reverse complement.
GCCGCGAGGAAACGCTCCCTGTCGACGTTGCAGCAGACGGCACCCGTGCGTGGAAGGCGGCGCTCGACGAGTGCAGCCTGCTCGACGCGGTCGGCGCCGACGTTGACCTCGAGTCGTTCCTCGGCGGCACCTCGACCCCGGTGTTCGTCGGCTCGGCACTGACCAACTTCGGCGTTCGCAAGTTGCTCGACGCGGTCATCGAGCTCGCTCCCTCACCGTCGGCTCGTACCGACCGTGAGGGCACCGCGCGGGCTCTGGATTCGCCGTTCTCGGCGTTCGTTTTCAAGGTGCAGGCAAACATGGACCCGTCTCACCGTGACCGGCTGGCATTCGCGCGGATCTGTTCGGGCCGCTTCGAACGCGGCATGAGTGTGACCAACGCGCGCACCGAGCGGGAGATGACCACCAAGTACGCCACCACCGCGTTCGGCCCAGATCGCGAGACCGTGGAGGAAGCGTTCCCCGGAGATGTGGTCGGCCTGGTCAACGCCACCGGTCTGCAACTCGGCGACACCTTGTTCGACGGTACCGGACCATCCGCCTCACGGGTCGCCTTCCCGCCCATCCCGCGGTTCGCACCCGAGGTCTTTGCATTGGCCCGCCCACTCGACACCAGCCGCTTCAAGCAGTTTCGCCGCGGTCTCGCCCAGCTCGACGAGGAGGGCGTGGTGCAGGTGCTGCGCGACCCGGACGCGGGTGAGGCGGAGACGATCCTCGCAGCTGTCGGCCAGCTGCAGTTCGAGGTGTTCGCCTACCGTCTTAGCAACGAGTTCGGCGCGCCGACAGAGATCCGCAGTGCGCCGTATCAGGCCATCCGGCTCACCGACAAGGCTTCAGTCGACCGTCTGCGCAGCATCGGCGGGATCCGGGTGATGAGCCGCAGCGATGGCGCTCTGGTGGCATTGTTCGAGAACCGCTACCGCCTGCAGCGGCTGGAGAGTGACGAGCCGGAGTTGACGCTGCAACCGATCGTCGCCGACGCCATCTCCTAGCGATGTCTCCTAGCGATGTCTCCTAGCGATTCCTAGCGATATCTCCTGGCGGCGGTGGTGAACGGTCAACGACGAGCGAAGCTGCGGAACCGGCGCACCGCGAGGAATCCGAACACCAAGGTGATGCCGACCGACCAGGCGACTGTCTGCCAGATCGTGGACCCCGGGTCACGACCGTTGTACAAAGCCCTGGCAGCATTGGTGGCGGTGGTGAACGGGTTGGCGTCGGCCACGTAGCGCAGCGCCTTCGGCATGCTGCGGGTGTCCACGAACGCCGAGGAGACGAACGTCATCGGGAACATCCACACGAACCCGGCGGAGTTGGCGGCCTCCACCGACTTGACCACCAGTCCGATGGACGCCTGCACCCAGCACAACGAGTAGCTGAACCCGAGCAACATCAGCGTGGCCAGCAGGCCACGCCACAACCCGCCCTCGAAGCGAAAGCCGATAGCGAAGGCGATCCCGAGCATGACCACGAACGTCAGTACACCGCGGGCGGTGTCGCTCACGGTGCGCCCGGTGAGCACCGCCGACTGCGCAATCGGCAGCGTGCGCAGCCTGTCGATGAAACCCTTCTGCATGTCCTCGGCTACACCGATGGATGTGAAGCTGGAGTTGAACACCACGGTCTGAGCGAAGATCCCCGGCAGCAGGTACTGCACGTAGCGATAGCCCGGCACCGAAACCGAGCCACCGAACACGTAATTGAACAGCAGCACGAACATCACCGGTTGGGCCAACGCGAACACCATCACGTCGGCGTTGCGCGGCATCGCCCGCAGGTGACGTGTGGCCTCCGTCCAGGTGTCGCGCAGCACCCACCGAAACCCGCGAGGGAGGTCCTCCACCACCGCGCTCACCGGGCCGCTCCACTGATGGTCGTGGCCGACGCACTCTTCGTTGCGTTTGCCTGGGCGACCGATTCGGCGACGTCCTCGGCGGGATGACCGGTCAGTGCCAGGAACACGTCATCGAGGCTCGGTCGGTCGACTGAAACGTCGGTTATCGCCACTCCGGCCGCATCCAACAACCGGACGATGTCGGGCGTAGTGGTGCTCGAGGCAACGGTGAGCGTCAGCGAGCGGCCCTCGCGCACCACTGCGGTGTCGGCCACATGATGATCACCCACTGCCGCCAGCGCGGCTGCCGGGTCGGCGTCGGGTGCCAACGTGATCGATGCATGCACTCCACCCATCTGCGCCTTGAGCTCGTCGGAGGTGCCCTTGGCGATCACCAGGCCGTGGTCGACGACGATGATCTGATGCGCCAAGCGGTCGGCCTCTTCGAGGTATTGAGTGGTCAGCAGCGTGGTGGTGCCTTCGGCGACGAGTTGCTCGATGAGATCCCACATGCCGATCCGACTGGCAGGATCAAGCCCAGTGGTTGGCTCGTCGAGGAACAGCACCGTCGGCCTGGCGACGAGGCTCATGGCGATGTCAATGCGTCTGCGCATACCGCCGGAGAAGCCCTTGACCACACGGTCTGCGGCCTCCTCGAGCTCGAAGTGGACGAGTAGTTCGGTGGCCCGCTTAC
>JBDSMK010000241.1:0-5291 GCA_039915905.1 Ilumatobacteraceae bacterium | reverse complement strand
TTCTCTGGCACGACCAGTCAACGTACCCGCCACACACCCGCGGGCGCGACGTACATACACATCTGTGGGCCAATCACACCCGCGGGCGCGAAACGGAACATACGTGGGACGGTGTCAGGCGTGGGACGGGGTGGGGCGTGGGGGCGGGGTCAAGCGCGGGCGGTGACGATGTGTGCTGCGGCGGCGAGGCGCAACTCGCCGTCTATCACTTTTGCCTCCAGCGCAGACCGCACCGCCGCGAGCACTTTCGTGGCGGTCTCCGGATCGGCATCAAGCAGCGTTTCACGCACCGGCCCGACGCGCTGGCTGAGCTCCACCATCGAGTCCACGCCGGCCGCCGGCGCCACCAGCACTTGATTCAAAGGAGTCACCTCCACATCTGTGAAGCCGGCATCGCTGAGGACCGCCCGGATCAGCGTTGGGTCGGAGAGTGAGAACGGCCCGGGTTGGCCTTCGGCCGGCATCGGGGGCAGCGATCCGGTCACGGCGATTACCGCAGAGCCAGGGATGAACATCCATTCGTTGGCAAAGATGTTCTGCCAACAACTGAACGCCAGCTGCCCACCTGGTTTCAGCATGGCCCGGATGTTGCGGAACGCAGAGCCAGGATCGTCGAAGAACATGACCCCGAATCGCGAGAACGCGTCATCGAACCGCCCCTCCGCGATTTGGCTCACCTGGGCGTCAGCATGGAGGAAGCGAACGTTTTCGAGGCCGAGGCCGCCGGCAAGGCGCCGGGCTGCAGCCACCATCGCCGGAGCAATGTCGACGCCTACTGCCTCGCCGGTGGACCCGACCATACGCGCCAACTCGATCGTGGTACCACCGCTACCACAGCCGATGTCGAGGACCTGATGGCCGGTGATCTCCCCGAGCGCTGCCATCGCCGCGTTGCCGAACGGCGCAGCAATGCGTTCGTGATGGTCCGAGGCGGCCAGCCAGGTGGACGCCAAGTCCTCCCAGTACTCAGCTTGCTTGCTGTTGGCGTCGCTCACTAGGCCTCCTTGGTAAGGCATGCAGTCTTCCCCAGCAGCGCCAGTTGTCAAGCCCGATCGGGCAGGCGACCAGGCCTTGCCACGACCGATGACCTACTTGCCGAAGATCACGGTGACGGTGCGTTCGTCACCACCTCGCACGATCGACAACTGGGCGGTCTCGGCGGTGAGCACTTCGAGCGCTCCGACAAGATCATCGATGGTGTGCAGCGCCCGGTCGTCGATCGCTACCATCAGATCACCCTTGGCCACCCCAGCCTGCGCTGCGGGACCATCGTCGTCAACTGCCCGCACTAGCAGTCCCTCACGTGCGTCGAGACCAACCGACTCACGCAGTCTCGCCGCCACCTCGGCCGGGGCCAGAGCCACTCCGAGAGTACGTCGCTGGCGAGACCTCCCGGCAAGCAGATCGGCGACAAGGCGGCGCATCACGTCGTCGGCGGCGCGTGCGAGGTACAGACCGTCGCCGACACGGTGGGTGTTGATTCCGACCACCGCACCGCTCGAGTCGCACACCGGTCCGCCGGAGGAGCCCCGTGCCAGTGGTGCGGTGTGTTCGATGCTGCCGCGTACCAAGCGGCCACGTGGCCCGCGGAATGACTGGCCGGTGGCGCTGACGAACCCGAGGGTGGTGCGCACCCGAAAGCCGCCGCGACTGATCGCCACCACTGCGGCGCCAATGCCCGGCAAGGTGTCGGCGAACGTCACCGGCGTAGCCGCGCCGGTGGGCACGGCGAGCACGGCGACATCGCCGTCGACATCGGCCCCGTGCACCGTGCCCTGCTCATTGCGGCCATCTGCAAACGTGATCGCGACAGTCTCGTCGCGCAGGTTGTGTGCGCTGGTGAGAACCCGGTCGGGGGCCACCACAAAGCCCGTGCCACGCCCATTGCGCCCGATGGCGACCACAGCCGGGCCGATCCGGTCGGTGACTGAACGAATCGTGTTTTCGATCTCTTGGAACATCGTGCCCTCCCTGGAGCTCGACATCTCGTGCTAGTTACTTGTGATTTGCAAGTCACTATACACTGAGGCTCGTGCCCGACAACACGACCAAGCCACTCCGACCAGATCGCCATGTTCCCGAGCACCATGTCCCCGACCGCCAAGTCCCCGAGCGCCATGTCCCAGAGCATCGGGCCGCAGTGCCCGCGACACTTCTGTACGCCAGCGACGTGGCGGGCGATCGATGGGTGCTGCGGACATTGGCGGCCCTGGTGAAAGGTCCACGGCGCTTCGGCGACCTAGTCGACGACGTCGGCGGTATCGCCCCGAACATGCTGATCAACCGACTGCGGCGGATGGAGCGCGAGGGCCTACTAGCCGCCAGCACGTACATCCGGCGCCCACCGCGATACGTCTACGAGCTCACCGGGCCTGGCCGCGAGTTGGCCGCGATCCTCCCGGTTCTGGAGGCCTGGGCCTCACGCCACACCGGCGCGGAACCGCCACGCCACTCACTGTGCGGCACCCCTGTGGAGATGGTCAGATGGTGCCCGAGTTGTCGCACCCCGATCAGCAGTAACAGCGACGTCGACGGCGATGTCCACGACGGCGATGTCCACGGTGAAGTCGGTTTGCGTTGGGTATGAACGGTCCACTCCGCCTGGCCAGCCTGAGTTAGCGACCGGGTACGGTCGGGGGATGCAGATCGGAGCGGTACTACCGCACAACGAGATCGGGTCAGACCCAGCGCAGCTGCGGACCTACCTCCAAGGCCTCGAGTCCATAGGCGTCACTCATCTGTTGGCGTACGACCATGTGGTCGGCGCCGACCGCGCCAGGCACGCCGATTTCAATGGGCCTTACGACAAGGATGTCGCCTTTCACGAGCCGCTGACGTTCTTCGCCTTTGCGGCGGGCGTCACAGAACGGCTTGGGCTGATGAGCGCCGTGCTGATTCTCCCCCAACGCCAGGCCGTGCTCGTCGCCAAGCAGGCGGCGGAGGTCGCGATCGTGTCGGGCAACCGCTTCCGCGTCGGTGTCGGCACCGGTTGGAACACCGTGGAATACGAAGCGCTCGATGTTCCTTTCGAGCACCGTGGACGCCGCCAGGCGGAGCAGGTGGAGTTGATGCGCCGGCTGTGGACCGAGGACGTCGTCGACTTCTCCGGCGAGTTCCACACTGTCACTGCGGCCAGCATCAACCCACGGCCATCAAAGCCGGTGCCCGTCTGGTTCGGCGGCAGTTCCTCGGCGCTGCTCGCCCGCTGCGCCAAGTTGGGCGACGGCTGGATCCCGCTAGGTGGGGCGAACGACAAAGCCAAGGCAGCAATCGACACGATCCGCACGCACCGCCAGGCATCCGGGCTGACGATGGACGACTTCGGCATCCAGGCTCAGGCGCAGTACGCCGGCGGCGACCCCGACAGGTGGCGGTCGCACGCCGATAAGTGGGCCGCCCTCGGTGCGACGCATCTCGCCATCGCAACCCATAACGCCGGTCCCACCGACGTGCACGGCCACCTGGAACGCGTCCAGGAGTACGTCACCGCCGTTACCGGCTGAACCACAGCCGGTCAGCCGAGGCGCGGTCGCTCGCCATAATCGCCGAATGGACGGTCGCGTTCGCGGATCGCATCTCGCCATCCGACGTCTTGGGCGCGGGCGACAAAGTCCAGTCCCTCCTGGGTGTGGCGCGCCACTCCATCGAATACGAACCCCAGCAACCGGCTGGTCTCGGGCTGGTACTGATGGCGGGCGATGTCGTTGAGCATCCACTTCATCATCTGCAGTTGGTTCAACGGCAGCATCGCTACCCGCTGGGCAAGGGCCTCGGCTCGGTCGGCGAGCTGGTGGTCCGGCACGCATTCGAGCACCATCCCAGCATCCGCGGCCTCGCGGCCGGTCAGTTCGTCGCCGGTGAAAAGGTAACGCTTGGCGCGCTCCAGGCCGAGCCGCGCAACCCATAGCCATGGCGCCTCCGGCACACCCCACACCCGAGCCGGCGGATACCCGAAGCGGGCCGACTCCGCCGCAATGATGATGTCGGCGTTGAGAATCATGTCGGTGCCACCGGCGATGCACCAACCGTGCACCGCCGCAATTGTGGGTTTGGAGATCGTGTGCAATTTGGCGAAGGTGTTGCCGAACCGGCCGATCATCTGCACATCGGCAACCGTGTCCCAAACTCGTCCAGCACCGGCGCGACCGCTGGAGCCGTTGCCGTCGGTCTCGCCGCCGGCAGCCTGATCACCGGCATCCTGATCACCGGCAGCCTGATCACGCGTTGACCAGTCGAGGCCGAATCCCGCACAAAACGCACGGCCCTCGGCGGTTATGAGCACGGCGCGCACGGCTGCGTCTCGATCGGCGACATCCAGGGCCTCGCCCAGCTCGTCGCGCAGCTCCGGGGTGATGGTGTTGAACTCTGCCGGACGGCATAGCACCAGCCGCCGGACCGCCCCGGCCGTCTCACTTCGTATTGCTGTCATCCATCGATGGTAACGAGACCCGGACCCGGTCGAGGCCCAGGCCAACCGGAGGGCTTCCGTCAGACAAGCACTTCGATGAGACGCGGGCCCCGGTGGGCCATCGCCGACGCGAAGGCCGAGTCGAACGCCTCGATGGTGTCCACCCTGGTCGCCTCCACTCCCATCCCGCCGGCCAGCTGAACCCAATCGAGTGACGGGTTGGAGAGATCGAGCATCGACAACGCCTTCGGGCCGACGTGCCCCGCGCCCACCCTGGAGAGCTCGATCTGGAGGATCGCATACGACCGGTTGGCGTAGATCACGGTGGTCACGTCGAGGTTCTCGCGAGCCTGGGTCCACAGCGCTTGCACCGTGTACATCGCCCCGCCGTCGCCATGTAAGCAGACCACCTTGCGATCCGGGCTGGCTACCGCGGCACCAGTGGCCAGCGGCAGGCCCTGGCCGATCGCACCACCGGTGAGCGAGAGATGGTCGTGCGGTGCAGCCGTGGCGGTGGCAAGGCTGGCACCGAGGCTGTTGGTGGCCGCCTCGTCGGAGATGATCGCGTTCTCCGGCAGATGCCGAGCCACGACCTGGCCGATGCTGAACTGGTCGAGGCCGCCGGTGGGCCGGTCCGGCAGGGCATGACTGGCCAGCTGCGTCGGCTGGCTTGCTGCGCCAACCGCATCGGCAACCGCCTCCAACGCCTGCACTCCGTCCTCGTGCGGATGGGCGAGGTAGACGAACTCGGTGGCTTCAGCCGAGCACCAGCTCGGTTTGCCGGGATAAGCGAAAAACGACACCGGTGGCTTCGAACCCACCAGGATCAACTGCTCCACATCCGCCAGAGCTGCGACCAGTTGTTCGGCAAAGTACGGCAGGC
>JBDSMK010000078.1:0-4220 GCA_039915905.1 Ilumatobacteraceae bacterium | reverse complement strand
TGATCTGTTACAGCTGATCTGTTACAGCTGATCTGTTACAGCTGATCTGGTTCTGGGAGCGACAGATCCCCGAACCGGCGTGTTCGCTCGTTGCTCGGTGCGCTGCTGGTCGCCGACCAGCAGCAACGTTTGTGTCAGCGGTGCGGAGGGTAATACAGGGCTTCATGAACAGTCAGGTCGACCATCTCTCAGAGGGGCTGCAATGACAACAGTCGCCGTTGTGGCTCACAACCAAAAAGTTCTCGGGGCGGGCTTGGGACAACTCCGCGACGTGCTCGCCGATAACGAGGTCACCGATCCGATCTGGTTCGAGGCGCCCAAGAGCCGGAAGTTGGCAGCGGGCGTTCGCGACGCGGTCGAGGCTGGCGCCGATTTGATCTTCGTGTGGGGCGGTGACGGCAGCGTGCAGCGTTGCATCGACGCCGCAGTCGGATCACCTGTCACGCTGGCGATCCTGCCGGCTGGGACGGCGAACCTGCTCGCTCACAACCTCGGTGTTCCGATCGATCTCGAGCAGGCCGTGAAGGTCGGCCTCCATGGCAGCAACCGCACGATCGACGTGGGCAAGATCAACGGTGAGCACTTCGCCGTCATGGCAGGCGTCGGCTTCGACGCACGTATGATTCGCGACGCCGATGCCGGACTCAAAGACAAGTTCGGGCGTACCGCCTACGTCTGGACCGGCGCCCGCCACATGCGCGCCAAGCCGGTTCGCACAAAGGTTCGCATCGACGGCCATACGTGGTTCGACGACGATGCTGCGTGCGTTCTCGTCGCCAACGTCGGATCGATCGGTGGGGGCGTCACTGCATTCGAACACGCGACACCCGACGATGGTCGTTTGGATGTCGCCGTCATGACTGCTGACGGTGTCTGGCAATGGATCCGCACCCTGACAAGGGCGACCATCGGAAACGCCGAGAAATCGCCGCTTGTGCAGATGACTCAGGCGACCAAGATCAAGATCGTGACTCGCAAGAAGGCCCCCTACGAGCTCGACGGCGGGGCCCGCCCCAAGACCGACGAGTTACGGATAAAGGTGGTCCCCCATGCGATCACGATCCGTGTGCCGCAACGCACCGCTCAGTAGCGGTACAAGATCGGTGGGGTTAGCTGGTCAGACGCGACGAGGACCGGGAGCTGACTCGTTTGCAGCCTCGACGGGTTGACCGAATCTCAGGATCCTGCCTCCGAATGCCATCGAGCACAGGGCAAAGCATGTCCAGCCAAGAAGGAGGCCGGCGATGACGTCGGTCAACCAGTGCACTCCGAGCAGCACTCTGCTGGCGGCGACTGCGATCGCGATGGAGCCAGCGGCAGCGGCGAGCGTTGCTTGGACCTTGCGCGACCGATGGCGGCCGAACAGGAGTGCGAGGGCAGCGTAGGTCGCCGCTGCAGCGGTCGAATGTCCGGATGGGAACGATGAGCCATAGGCGCCGACCAGGCGGGCTACATCGGGCCGCGCCCGATGGACGATGACCTTGACAAGATTGCCGACTGCGACGGCGGAGACGACCGCTGCGACAAGGAACAGGGGCGCAGCCTTCTTGCGATGTTGGACGTATTGCTGCACGCCGACGACGACGACGATGCCTGCGATAACAGGTGTGCTACCAAAGCTTGTGACCACCTTCAACAATGTTGTGGTGTCAGGTGTCGCGTGGCGGGCACCGAATCGCGCTGCCGAGTCGTCGAGGCGCGCGAATCCGGCATGTTTACTGATCAGCTCCAGCAACGCGCCGATGATCAAGATCGCGGCTGCGACGCCTGCGACAGCGATTGTCAGCAGGATCCCAGTTTCAGTGGTGGGATCTCCGCGCTGGCGCAGGAACTGTCTCAGTGCCGATTGTTTCGATGCGATCGCGGCGTCTGAGGTGTGGGGGTTCACGCGGACGTCGGCCACATCGGTGGCACGGCTGCGACGCGCAGCGATACCGAAAGCTACGGCGCTGACAACTATCGCTACAAGAAGTGCGACAAGGATCGGCATCTCACGTATTACCTTTCCGAAAGCGGCTTATGCGGTGGGTTGCTGTCTAGCACTGGCATCGGGAAGCGCAGGAGCGACATCGTCGGGCGGCGTCACTATCTCGTCAGCCGCTGGGACGTCAGCCGTTGAAGCGCCGGGTTGCCGGCTGCCGGATTGCTGGTCGCGGGATTGGCGTAGGGCCAGACCGGCTTCCTCGGAGGACTTCAACACGATGACCGTCAGCGCCACGGCAGCGCTGCCCAACAGGGCACCGCCGATTACATCGGTCAGAAAATGCATGCCGCGGTACATCCGGGACAAGGCGACTGCGACGGGGATGAGTACGGTGAGGATGACCGTAACGCAGCGCACCCACACTCGGCGTGTGTGCCAGAAGATGACCACCGCGATCGCTGCGTAGGCGGCAGCGGCGGCGACGTGCCCGCTGGGGAAGCTGGACCCGACTGGCGAGTTGTCCAGTCGGATCACTGCAGGTCGGCTGCGGTTGACGATCGTCGTGACCACGATGAATGCTGCAGCCTCGATCGAGAGGGAGATGAGCAGAACCAATGGTTCAAGCCAACGCTTCCACACGATCAGCAGGATCAGCGCGAGCACGCCGGTTACCACAACCTTCGTCAGTGTCTCGGCCAAGCCGGAGCCCACCACGGTGAGGTGGTTCCAAGTCGGCGTGCGTTGGGTGACCATCCAGTTGGCAATGCGTTGGTCATTACGGACGATCGACGATGAATTGAGTGGCCCTGTGATCAGCTTGCCGATCCCGGTCCAGACCGCCGTCATTACCGCCCATCCGACGATCAGCTGCCAGGTCTGGCGGCGGTGCACTGGCCAGGTGGTCCTCAGCCGGGGAGCCTGCACGTCGCGCGAGGAGACGATCATGGGTGCTGCCATGGGTGCTGCATACCCGCCAGATCGGTGAGCCAACCGAACCGTTTCAAGACAGAATTTCACTTTACTCTGCCGGGGACACCGAGCTCCTGGGGGCAACGGCTGCGGTCTGCCGTGCGGTCGCGCTTGTGCGCTCACGACCATGCATGGCTGTGTGTCGGCTGACATACTCTGCGCGTGGCCTCTGTCGGGATCGTTGATTTCGTCGTCGAGCGTATGTGGGTGGCTTCGTTGGCCGGTTGGAGTGTTGTGGAATCGTCGTCGCTGACCGTTTGGTCGGCTCGATGCTGCTCCTGATCCCGCTGTTCGTACTCGCGGCCGTCTGCGGTGCCGCGCTCACACTGTGGCTCGGGCGAAGCCGCTCGAAACATGATCGTCGGGTTCCAGCATCTTCGCCGGTCGGAGGCGCGAAGGACGGGCTTCGGGCGGCATTGGCAACGGCCCGGATCGGTGAGTGGTCATGGAACGACGCGACCGGCGAAGTCATCTGGGACGAGAACGTCGCGACGTTGTGCGGTATCGACCGGTCACAAAGCGCTCACGATCTTGACGGATGGCTCGCACTGATACACCACGATGACCGAGCCATGTTCATGGAGACCTTGACGCGATCGGTTGTCGCCCGCGAACCGATTCGCCTCGACCTTCGTTGCGATTGGGCAGATGGCAGTGTTCATTGGCTCGAGGTCGTCGGCGACGTCTCCGACACCGCCATCGGCGCATTCGGCCTGGTGATCGATGTGGACGATCGCCATCTCGAGATCCAGGAACGAACCCGTCTGATTGAGTTCGAACGTCGCCAACGACGCAGGGTGGAGTATCTGGCAAGCGTCAACGACGTCCTCACGCTGTCGGTTGATACCGATGAGATCCTTGATCGGATCACGCAATCCGTGATCCTCGAACACGCCGACTGGTGTTCGATCACCTTGGCCATCGACCGCCCGCGGACACGCCCATCGATCAGGGTGTCCCATCGCGATCCGGCCATGGTTCTTTGGGCAAAAGAAGTTCAGCTCTCCTATCCGTACGACCCGGACGCCCGATGGGGTGCGGCGCGTGTGATCGCGACCAAGCGACGTGAGTTCATCCCGCGCATCGACCAAGGTGCGTTCGCCCTACAGGGTGGCGAAGTGCTTGCCAAGTCAGGCGCCGCCTCAGTCGTCACTGTTCCGCTGGTCGGAGCCGTTGGGACGTTGGGGGCGCTGCAACTCATCCGCTCCGCCGACGTACCAGCATTCACCGCCGCCGATCTGGAATTCATCGATGACTTAGCAAGTCGTCTCGGTGCTGCATTGAACACCGCGGTGCTGTTCGAACGGCAGTCTCGTGGCCGCGCGGC
>JBDSMK010000208.1:0-2831 GCA_039915905.1 Ilumatobacteraceae bacterium | reverse complement strand
CTGTCGCGGCAGATATTCGACAATGCCCTGTCGCCGCTGGCCGGGCCGCAGTCACGGGCGTGGGGTGCTGCGCTGACGTTGATCGCACTGACGTTCCTGTGCACCATCGTGGCCCGCTTGGTCACTGGCGCCTACCAGAAGAGGCGAGGATGAGCGAAATGACGTTCAATGGTCGAGGCACCACCACCCCTGCAGATCAGGAGACCCCGATGGCGATTGGTCAGAAACGAGAGTCGACGTTCGTCATCGAGCGGGCCGTCGCCGCGCCCACCGCAGTGGACGAGCCGGTGATCTCGCTGCGCGACCTGGAGGTCCACTACGGGGCCTTCTGCGCGGTGCGTGAGGTCAGCCTGGACATCCGGCCGAACGAGATCACTGCCTTCATCGGGCCGTCAGGGTGTGGCAAGACCACCGTGCTGCGTTGCCTCAACCGGATGAACGACGTGATCCCAGGCGCCAAGGTGGGTGGCCGAGTTATCTACCGCGGAGTGGATCTGTACGGCCCGGACGTGTCTGCCACCGAGGTCCGTCGCCGCATCGGGATGGTGTTCCAACGGGCCAACCCGTTTCCCAAGAGCATCTACGAGAACGTGGCCTACGGGCCGAAGGTCAACGGCGTGCGCGGCAAGGCGCGCCTCGATGAGATCGTCGAGCAGTCGCTGCGTGGCGCGGCGCTGTGGGACGAGGTCAAGAACCGGCTGAAGTCGTCGGCACTCGGGATGTCGGGCGGCCAGCAGCAACGCCTGTGCATCGCGAGAGCGATCGCGGTGGAACCGGATGTGATCCTGATGGATGAGCCGTGCTCGGCGCTGGACCCGATAGCCACGGCGAGGGTGTAGGATCTGATGCAGGAGATCAAGTCGCGCTTCACCATCGTGATCGTCACCCACAACATGCAGCAGGCGGCGCGGGTCAGCGACCGGGTCGCGTTTTTCACCACCGAGGTGAACACCTCGAGCGACCGTCGCACCGGTGTGCTCGTTGAGGTCGGCGAGACCGGGGAGATGTTCTCCACGCCCACCGACGAACGTACAGAGGCATACATCACGGGGAGGTTCGGCTGATGACCAGCGAACTGCGCAGGGGTTTCCGCACCGAACTCGACGCGGCACGCGAGGAGCTGGCGCAGTTGGCCGCGCAAGTCACCGAGCTGATCCCGCGTGCCACCGCAGTACTTCTTGACGGCGACCTCGAGGCGGCCGAGTACCTGATCCGTGGCGATGACGAGATCGATGCCCGCACGGTCGACCTCGAGGAGCAGTGCTACCGAATGCTGGCGCTGCAGGCTCCGGTGGCCAGCGATCTGCGTCAGATCGTTGCCCTGCTGCGGATGACCGCCGAGGTGGAGCGATCCGCCGACCTGGCGGTGAACATCTGTAAGGCGGCACGGCGGATCTACGGGCACAGCCTCGATCCGAAGCTGCGCGGCATCATCACCGCAATGGGTGGCCAGGCGCAGCAGCTGTACACCGCGGCGATCGACTCCTTCGTCACCAGTGACGCGGCCAAGGCCGCTGCCATCGACGACATGGACTCGTACCTCGACGGCTTGCAAAAAGAGTTCGTGCGGGCGATATTCGAGAGTCATGCTGCAGGCAGGATCGACCTGCAGGTGGCCGTGCAGCTGGCAATGGTGGCCCGGTTCTACGAGCGCATCGGCGACCATGCGGTGAACATCGGCGAACGGGTGCGCTACATCGTGTCGGGTTGGTTGCCGGAGCACAGTGGCGCCGAGCGCTACCGTCGGCAGATCGCCACCGGAGAACTACCGACGATTGCAGGAGGTCCGCCAGGGCCATCCGGTCGCGCATGAGACTTTTCGGTCGCCGCGCGCGAAATGCCGCTCAACTGGTCCAGCTGGAACGTGACCGGGGTGCTCGTGCCCGCGAGTCGATCGAGGCGGAGAGGGTTCGGTTGCGCACAGCGCTGGACGCTCTAAGCGTCGGTGTTGTGCTCGCCGATCGCCATGGCCTGCTACAGGTACGCAATGAGGCTGCCACTCGATTCGCCGGACACGAGGCGGTGTTGCTAAAGGGGGCCGTCGACGAGATGTTGCGTCAGGCGTCGCTGGGCGTGCCGGCGTCTCGCACGGTGGAGTTCCATGGACCACCGCGGCGGGTGCTGATGGTGCAGTCCTCAGCGCTGGTTGACGGCTTTGCGCTGGCCACCATCGACGATGTCAGCGAGCGGGCTCGGCTGGATTCGGTTCGCACCGACTTCGTCGCCAACATCAGTCATGAGTTGAAGACGCCGGTAGGAGCATTGGCGGTGCTGGCCGAGGCGGTCGCAGACAGTGCTGATCCGCAGGTCACCACCAGGTTGGCGGCCAAGATGGTTGAGGAGGCGCACCGCGCCGCGCGCACCATCGACGATCTGCTGGAGTTGTCGCGCATCGAGCTCGGCGGGATGGCCGTGCGCGACCGGGTGGATTTGCAACAGGTGATGATTGACGCCGTTCAGCGCCATCAGGCGGCTGCTGATCGGCGTCACATCTCCATAACGGTCGTGGCGCCGGACCTCGTTGGACGAGTGCTCGGTGATGGTCGTCAGCTGGTTTCAGCGCTGGCCAATTTGATAGAGAACGCGGTGAAGTACAGCGACGATTCCAGCACGGTGAAGGTGGCTGCGATGTTCCATGACCGGTGGGTCGATGTGACGGTGGCGGATCAGGGCGTGGGGATTCCGGCGCGGGATCTGGATCGCGTGTTCGAGCGCTTCTACCGCGTCGACCCGGCGCGCAGCCGCGTCACAGGGGGCACCGGGCTCGGGCTGGCCATCGTGCGGCACGTTGCCACCAATCACGGGGGTGAGGTGTTGGTGTCCTCGCAGGA
>JBDSMK010000186.1:0-3399 GCA_039915905.1 Ilumatobacteraceae bacterium | reverse complement strand
CTCGATGTGGAACAGCAGGCACGGTCGGCCGAGGCGGTGATGCTCGTTGAACTTGCCGGGGCTGCAGGTGCGGATCGGAAAGCTGCGCAGAAGCAGATCAAGGGTGTCGCGGATCGCATAGGCATGCGCATACGGCCCGAAGTACCTAGTGCCCTTGCGCTTGCGGCCGCGCATCACCAGCGCCCGCGGATACTGCTCGTCGAGAGTCACAGCCAAGAACGGATAGCTCTTGTCGTCGCGCAGGCGGATGTTGAAACGTGGTCGATGCTGCTTGATCAACGTCCACTCGAGCATCAACGCCTCAACCTCGTTGCGCACCTCGATCCATTCCACGGTGGCCGCCGTGGCCACCATCTGGGCGGTGCGTGGATGCAGGTTGCGGGGGTCCTGGAAGTAGTTCGACAATCGCTGCCGCAAGCTGGAGGCCTTGCCGACGTAGATCACCCGGCCAAGCGAATCCTTGAATTGGTACGACCCAGGCGAATCGGGAATCGTTCCGGCGGCTGGGCGGGTGACCATCGCAGTTCAGGGTATTGCCGAGCCGACCGAGAACCCCGCCGCCTCAGCCGCACCCGCGATTTGCGCCACCCCCACTCGGCGACCGGTGGCCAGTAGCTTGGTCGGCGTGCCCGGTCGTTATCAGTTCTCGCTTCCAGAGCGCCGCCAACGCGACGGATGGTTCCGCATCGGCACCATCGACGTCACCACCACTGCGCTGCTGGTGATACTCGGGGTCCTGTCGATGTTCGTCTACGCGTTCGACCAGGTGACTTTGACGCGGCTGTACTTCTTTTCTCCGTACGTACGGCGCGGGGACGTCTGGCGTGTCGTCACATGGCCGCTGGCCAACCCACCGGAGGAGATCTGGGTGATCATCACCCTGGCGTTCTTCTGGTTCGTCGGGCACTGGATCGAAGATGTCATCGGCCGTCGGCGATTCACCGCGCTGATCCTGGCGATGACCATCATCCCGGCCGCTTTCGTCACACTGTTCGACTTCACCAACGACACCGGCCTCGCCTACGGCCTAGGGATCCTCGCCACCGGGCTATTGGTGCTGTACGCCCTCGACAAGCCGGGGGCGATGTTCTTCTTCGGCATACCGCTGTGGGTGCTGGCAGCGGTGTTCGTCGGCATCGACGTTCTGCGATTGCTCGGCAACCGGCTGTATGGCCAACTGGTGCTGGAGCTCGGAGTGATCGTGGTCGGCGTCGTCGGCGGACGCCAGTGCGGGCTGGTCGACTCGCTGACCTTCATCCCCTCGCTCGCCTCCGGGTCAAGACAAAAGCGCAAGCCGGCGCCGCGCCGCGGCAAGCAACGTCCGACCACCGCTTCGGCGGTGATCACCGGCCCCTGGGCAACGACCACCCACTCCCCCGCGGATCAGGTGGAGCTCGATCGGCTGCTCGACAAGATCGGAGCGACAGGCATGGACTCGCTCAGCAAGGCTGAGAAGCAGCACCTCAACGAGCTCAGCAAACGTCTCCGCGGCGGTTGACCGGCGCGGAGACGGTCGACCGTCACGTCCGCTACTTGCCCGCGGACAGCAGAGGTCGCAGGTAACGACCGGTGTGGCTGGCGGCGATCGTGGCGACATGCTCCGGCGAGCCTTCCGCAACCACCAGAC
Source organism: Ilumatobacteraceae bacterium (assembly GCA_039915905.1). Taxonomy (GTDB): domain Bacteria; phylum Actinomycetota; class Acidimicrobiia; order Acidimicrobiales; family Ilumatobacteraceae; genus JAODBQ01. Next base: position 1,772 of record JBDSMK010000186.1, on the reverse strand, counting down.
CACCTCCGCTGCCGCCTTCCGGGCCAAGGTCGATCAGCCAGTCGGCGGTCTTGATGACGTCGAGGTTGTGCTCGATCACCAATACCGTGTTGCCCTGGTCGACCAACCGACTGAGCACGGTGAGCAACCGGCTTACATCCTCGAAGTGCAACCCGGTGGTCGGCTCGTCGAGCAGGTAGATGGTGTGGCCGGTGCTGCGCTTGGCAAGCTCGCTGGCCAGCTTGACGCGCTGCGCCTCACCGCCCGACAGCGTGGGCGCCGGCTGACCGAGCCGCACGTAACCGAGACCGACATCGGCAAGCGTGCGCATGTGGCGCCCGATGGACGGCTGATTGGCGAAGAAGTCGACGGCCTCGGCCACCGGCATGTCGAGCACCTCGGCAATGTTCTTGCCCTTGAACGCGATGTCGAGCGTGTCGCGGTTGTAGCGGTCGCCCTTGCACACCTCGCATGGCACGTACACGTCGGGCAGGAAGTGCATTTCGATCTTCAACGTGCCATCGCCGGAGCACGCCTCGCAGCGGCCGCCGGCAACGTTGAAGCTGAACCGCCCAGGCAGATAGCCGCGCACCTTGGCCTCGGAAGTGGACGCGAACAACTTGCGGATGTTGTCGAACACTCCGGTGTAGGTGGCCGCGTTCGACCGCGGTGTGCGTCCGATCGGCGACTGATCCATGTCGATGACCTTGTCGAGCAGTTCGATGCCGGTGACGTTCTTGTGCCGGCCGGCGGCCGCCTTCGACTTGTAGATCCGCTGCATCAGCACGGGCAGCAAGATGTCGCGCACCAACGAGCTCTTGCCGCTGCCGCTTACGCCGGTCACCACCACGAAGCAGCCGAGGGGGATGTCCACATTGATGTTGCGCAAGTTGTGCTCGCGGGCCCCCTTGATGCGAAGCCAGTCGTCGCCGGGGACTCGACGGTGCTTTGGCACCGGCACAGACCGTTTGCCGGACAGGTACTGGCCGGTGATCGACTCCGGGACCTTGAGGATCCCCTTCACCAGCCCCGAGTAGACAACGTCGCCACCGTGCTCACCTGCACCAGGTCCGATGTCGACGATCCAGTCCGCGGCCCGAATGGTGTCCTCGTCGTGCTCTACCACGAGCACCGTGTTGCCGAGGTCGCGCAACCTCACCAGTGTGTCGATCAGCCGCCGGTTGTCGCGCTGGTGCAATCCGATGGATGGCTCGTCGAGCACGTACAGAGTGCCAACCAAGCCACTGCCGATCTGGCTGGCCAGACGGATGCGCTGCGCCTCGCCGCCGGCCAGCGTCGCTGCAGCGCGCGACAACGAGAGGTAGTCGAGACCCACGTCGAGCAGGAACCCGAGGCGGGCGTTGATCTCCTTGGTGACCCGCTCGGCGATCATCCGGTCGCGTTCGGAGAGCTCCAGCGCAGCGAGGAACTTCGACGACTCCCCGATCGGCATCTCGCACACTTCGGCGATGTGCTTGCCGTTGATCGTCACGGCCAACGTGGACGGCTTGAGTCGCGCCCCACCGCACGCGCTGCAAGGCACGAGGCGCATGTAGCCCTCGTACTGCTCGCGACTCCAGTCGCTCTCGGCGCCCTCGTGCCGACGCTTGATCCACGGGATGACGCCTTCGTAGGCGGTGTTGTACTGCCGCGTGCGGCCGTAGCGGTTCTTGTACTTCACCTGCAGGTTGCCGTCGACGCCGTGCAGGATGACCTTCTGCTGCTTGGCCGTGAGCGTGCGATAGGGCACGTCGAGATCGATGCCGTACGCCTCGGCGACTGCTTCGAGCATG
>JBDSMK010000166.1:0-4177 GCA_039915905.1 Ilumatobacteraceae bacterium | reverse complement strand
CTGCGGGAGATGGCATCGAGGAGGCACTAGCCGCCATCGCGTCGATCCAGCCGGCATCGTCGGGCAACGACGGCAACAATGAGTCGGCGGCGATCGTGCTGCTGTCGGACGGCGGCACGACCACTGGCGAGGATCCGCATCTGGCAGCGCAGGACGCGGCCGCAGCTCGAGTTCCGATCTCAACGATCACCTACGGGACCGACAGCGGCACGGTGACCATCAACGGCGAGGTGATTCCAGTACCCCCCGACGGCGCGGCGATGAACGACATCGCCACCACCAGCGGAGGCAAAGCGTTCGACGCAGCCAGCATCGATCAACTGACCGAGGTGTACGCCAAGATCAAAGGCACCGTTGCCCACGACACTCGACAGAGCGAGCTGATCGTTTGGTTCCTCGCGCTAGCCGTGGTGCTGATGACCCTTGCCGCCCTTGGTTCGATGCTGTGGACCGGCCGCTTCTTATGACACCCGCTGCCGTCCGCAAAGTGAAGACACTGTTCGCATTCGCGAAGTGAAGACACCGTGCTCTCACAACCGCAGGTCGGCCGGATGGCTTGTCTGCAGTTGCCGGGATCAGCGCACCGGGAGGCCGAGGGAACGGGCGATTATCAGTCGCTGTATCTCGCTCGTACCTTCGCCGATCTCGAGGATCTTGGAGTCGCGGTACATACGTGCAACTGGCGTCTCCTCGATGAAGCCGGCTCCGCCGAACACCTGGGTAGCTGCGCGTGCCGCGGCCACTGCGGTCTCCGTGGCGTACAGCTTGGCCATTGCCGCGGCCTGCCCGAACGGACGGCCGTTGTCTTTCAGCCAGGCCGCCTTGTAGGTCAAGTTGCGCGAGTTCTCCACCGCCACCGCCATATCGGCGAGCGGGAAGGCGATCGCCTGGTTGCGCCCGATCGGGCCGCCGAAGGCGTTGCGTTCGCTGGCGTAGGCGGTGGCCTGCTCGAGACAGGCTCGGGCGCAGCCGAGGGCCAGCGCCGCGATCGCGATACGACCATCGTCGAGGATCGTGAGGAAGTTGCGAAAGCCGGCGCCGAGCTCGCCGAGGAGATGGTCGTCGGGTACCCAGCAGGCGTCAAGGGTGAGGCCGTGGGTGTCACTGGCATGCCACCCGATCTTGCGGTAGGCCGGCTCGACGACGAGCCCTGCGGTGCCGGCCTCGACCACGAACGCGGAGATGCCCGCTCCACCCGGGTCCGAAGTGCGCGCCGTGACGGTGATGATCGATGTCAACTCCGTGCCGGAGTTCGTGATGAACGCCTTCGAGCCGTCAAGCCGCCAGCCGCCGCCCACTGCGGTGGCACGCGATCGCGTCGCGCCGGCGTCACTTCCGCCGTCTGGCTCGGTGAGCCCAAAGGCACCCAAACGGCGCCCGGCCACCAGATCGGGGAGCCAGCGACCGCGCTGCTCGTCTGTGCCGAACTGGTAGATCGGGTTGGCGCCGAGGCCGACAGCGGCCGACAGGGTGATGCCGATCGACTGATCCACCCGACCGATCTCCTCGATGGCGACGCACAGCGAGGCGAAGTCACCGCCGCCGCCACCCCATCGTTCAGGGAAGATCAGCCCGAACAGTCCGAGTTCGGCCATTGCCCGAACGGCTTCTACGGGGAAGTACTGCTCGCGGTCCCATCGCTCGACGTGAGGGCCCAGCTCATTGGTCGCGAAATCGGCAACGACGGCCCGGAAAGCCTCGTGCTCCTCCGAAAGCTCCCAGCTCATCGCGGTTCCCCCTCACTCGTCGGATCGATGCGCAGCACCGGGGCGTCCAGTGCGACTGTTTGGCCAGCGGCAGCGAACACCTCGGCGACGGTGCCGGTTGCACGCGCGAGCAGCCGATGTTCCATCTTCATGGCCTCCACCGTGGCCACCGTGGCGCCGGACTGCACGTGGTCGCCGACGGCGAATCGCACCTCGAGCACAGTGCCTGGCATCGGGCTGGTGACCATGCCGTCGACGGCGTCGAGCGACGAGCGCTGCGCGGACTGCCAACGATGTTGCACCGGCAGCCGCCACGCCGATCCGCCTGCGCCGAGCCACCACACCGAGTCGTCGTCAGCAGGCGCGACCACGAACCGCTCGATGCATCCGTCGACGCTGACCGCCACCCGGCCAGCAGCATCGCGGTCAGCAGCATCGCGGCCAGCAGCATCTCGGGCACCAGCATCTCGGGCACCAGCATGGTTGACGTGCTCGACGATCGCCTCGAACGGTTCACCGTCGTCGATGCGCACCGACCACCGGTCGGGGCCGCGATGCAGCGAGACGAGTTGCTCGTTGTCGGGCGGACCGACACGCATCGAGATCGAGGCGTGCCCGCCGAAGCGCCAGCCATCCACCTCATCCCACGGGTCGCCCTTGCCCGTCCGGCCGAGCGAAAGCACTGCTGCGGCAGCGATCGCTGCGGCCGGGGCCGGTTGACCGATCGGAGACCCGTGGACACGCTCGACCAACTCGGTGTCGAGTCGACCGGCGACCACGTCGGGGTCGGCGAGCAGTTCGCGCAGGAAGGCGATGTTGGTGGTCACACCGAGCACAGCGGTGTCGCCCAGTGCAGCGTCGAGGCGGGCAAGAGCGCCCAGCCGGTCCGGCGCATGGCAGATGATCTTGGCCAACATCGGGTCGTAGTCGGAGCCGACGGTGAGCCCGGCGCGCATGCCGGAGTCGACGCGCACCCCGGGGCCGTGCGGTTCGTGCAGGGCGAGGATGTGTCCGCCGGTCGGCAGGAAGCCCCGCGCTGGGTCCTCTGCGTATACACGGGCCTCTATCGCATGCCCGTGCGGCGCTAGTTGCTGCTGGGTCAAAGGTAGCGACTGCCCCGCGGCGATGCGGATCTGCCACTCCACCAGATCGATGTCGTGGACCATCTCCGTGACCGCGTGTTCAACCTGCAGTCTGGTGTTCATCTCCATGAAGAAGAACTCGTCGGGCCGTTGCGCGGAAACGATCATCTCCACCGTCCCGATGTTGGTGTAGCCGCAGGCCCGCGCCGCGGCACACGCCTGCGCCCCCATCGCGTCGCGCATCGCCTCACTGACGAACGGCGACGGGGACTCCTCGATGATCTTCTGGTGACGGCGCTGCAGGCTGCACTCGCGTTCGCCGAGGTGCACCACATTGCCGAACGCGTCGGCTGCCACCTGGATCTCGATGTGTCGTGGGGCGGCGACGTAGTGCTCGATGAGCATTGTCTCGTCGCCGAAACTGCGCCGCGCCTCGCGTCGTGCGGCAGCGATCTCGTCGTCCAACTGGTCTATTTCGGTGACAAGCCGCATGCCTTTGCCGCCGCCGCCCGCCGACGGCTTCAACAGCACCGGCAACCCGACGCTCAGTGCCGCGGCGCGTGCCGCTCCAGGCTCGAGGCCCGGATCGTCGCAACCTGGCACCACGGCAACACCGTGAGAGGCAACGATGTGACGCGCGCTGATCTTGTCGCCCATCGCTTCGATCGCCGAAGCTGGTGGGCCGATGAACACGATGCCGGCCTCCGCACAGGCCCGCGCCAGGGCGGCATTCTCGGAGAGGAAGCCATAGCCGGGATGAATTGCCTGAGCCCCGACTCGATGGGCGGCCTCGATGATCCGAGGAACGGAGAGGTAGCTCTGCGCCGCCGGCGCCGGGCCGATGTGCACGGCGATGTCGGCTGCGCCGACATGGGGCGCGGCAGCGTCGGGGTCGCTGTACACAGCTGCCGGAGAGATACCCATGGCACGCAACGTGCGCATGATCCGCAACGCGATCTCGCCGCGGTTGGCCACAAGCACGCGCCGGAGAAGCTCGCCGGACGTGGGCGGCGGAAGGCTGGGCAACGGCACGGTACTCACATCCGGAACACCCCGTTGTTGATCTCGGCGAGAGGCGCCCCGCCGACCATGCTGAGCGCCAGACCTAGCGCACGGCGCGTGTCGGTGGGGGCGTTGATGCCGTCGTCCCACAATCGCGCAGTGGCGTAGTAAGGGTCGCCCTGCAGTTCGTACTGCTCACGGATCGGCGACCGGAAGGCGCCCTCGGCCTCGTCTGACCAGCTCTCGCCACGGCGTTCGAGCTGCTCGCGATGCACCGTGGAAAGCACCGAAGCCGCCTGTTCGCCGCCCATAACCGAGATCCGCGCGTTGGGCCACATCCACATCAGCCGGGGAGAGAAGGCTCGTCCGCACATGCTGTAGTTGCCG
>JBDSMK010000110.1:0-3389 GCA_039915905.1 Ilumatobacteraceae bacterium | reverse complement strand
CGACTGCCAACGTCGTCGTGCCCAAGGCGATCTGCCTGCCCGCCGACGGCGTGTACGCCGGTCTGTACCGGCGCCCCGACGGCATCGCCCGCCCCTGTGCCATCAACCTCGGTCGGCGCCCGACGTTCTACGAGCATGCCGATCATTCACTGCTCGAGGCCCATCTGATCGACTTCGAGGGCAACCTCTATGGCGAACTGGCGCGCGTCGAGTTCGCCCACTTCCTGCGCAGCGAGCGAAAGTTCGACGGCATCGACGCGATCCGCGATCAGCTCAAGCACGACGTGGAGCACGCCCGCAGGGTGCTCCACGTCAGCTGATCCCGCGCTAGCTCGGCTCGCGCTTGCTCGACGACCATTTGCCAACCGTCACTTGCTGGGCCAGATGACGCTTCCGTCTGCGGCATAGACGGTGGCCAGCAACGGATCGAGCGCCGACGTGTAGTCGGGGGTCTGACCGTTGAACATCCCGATTTTGGCGTAGCTGGTGAGTTCTTTGGTGAGCAGTTGTGGCTCCGGGACGCCGGCGGGGAATGCCGCGGTCGAGTTCGCGGCGACGATCTTCGACTCCACTGCCCAACGCGCGATCTCTCCCGCCGGCGACAACGACATCGCATTGCCATGGGCGTTGATCAGCCCTACAGCCACGTTTGCCGCCGCCGTGGGATCGGCCAGTGCATCATGCAGCCCCCGCATGGTCGCGCGCATGAAGTCGGTTGCCGCGGTCGGATGCGCTGCGATGAACGCGGCGTCGCTGACGATCACCCCGAAGCTTCCCGGGATTCCGTAGTCGGCAGGGTCGTAGGTATCGAACTGTGCTCCGGCGGCCTTCAACTGCAGCGGCTCATTGCTCTTGTAGCCGGGAAAGCCGATGATCCCGGGAGTTGCGAGATGCACCATCGGGTCGTAACCGTCGAGCTGCACCGTGTCGTAGTCCTTGTTCTCGACCAGGCCTTGTTCGAGCAGCATCGCCTTCACGGATCGGGTGATCGCAGCCTTCACTCCGATCTTCTTGCCGCGTACATCGGCCAAAGAGGTGATCGCACCGTGCTTCACGATCAGGGTGTCGATGCCGACCCGACCTTCCACCGCCAACGCCTTCAAAGAGGCCTTGTTCTGCTGGTTGAACTCGACAACCTCGCTGAACGAGCCGGCGGACGCAAACTGGGCGTGGTTCGCGGCAACTAGCGGATAGTTGTCCGTGGACAGGCTCGGCTTGATCTCGACGTCGAGGCACAGGTCCGTGAAGTATCCAGCTGCGTCGGCAACGAACACGTCGACCATCGATGCCGATGCGGAGTAGTCGAATCCGGTGAGGTAGGTGATCTTGCCGGCCGCCTTGTTGGCCGCGCAGCGTGCGGCCGGGAACGCGGCGCCGGCCACTACATCGTCTGAACCAGTCGCCGCCGAGCTGGCAGGCGACGTGCTGGTCGCCGCCGAGTCGGCTGGCGAGGTGCTGGCTGGTGAGGTGCTGGCAGGCGATGGCGAACTGCTGCCACAGGAGGCAACCAGCAGGGCCAACGAAACGGACAGTGAAATACAGGCGGTGAGCCTGGCGCGACGGCGCGTCATAACAACTCCAAAGGGTTGGACGAATCGAATTGTGCCAGCGCTCGACGGACGCCTACCACCATGACAAGACTCGGTGGCGACATCCAACACATGTCGTGCGTCAACGACCCTACCGACTTCGGCAGCTCACTGTGGCAGCGGCGCAAGGTTCAGCGTCGTCGAGCAGCCGCGTCGACCATTGCCATCACGTTGGCACCGCCGAGGCCGACCCGGTGGCCGACTCGCGAGATGAACGCCAGCGGCACCATCGTGGCGGCGTCGGCCCCGGCATAGAACTGCTCGTGACCTTCGTCGTCGACAACCACTTCGCCGAGGTCTTCGGCGCCGGCCTGTACCAGGCAGGCTCGGGCATAGGCGGCGTTGAGCACCTCCACGGCGATGTGCTGGATGCCATAACCGTGAGCGGCCACCTGCAGCGCCACGGCCGGCGAGGCGTCGGCGGAGATGAGCACGACCGTGAACCCTCCGGCCGCCACGACCGTCACCCCGCCGAGCGCGCCGTCGGCCAGTGGCACCTCATGAAACCCGAAGTAGCGCGTTAGGCGCTCTCGAGCAGCATCGAGGTCTGGTACTGCAACCACTACGTGGTCAACGCGACTGATGACGGTGTCAAGGCCCGACGGCGAAGTAGACGCCGCCTCCTTTTCCGGGGCCGAGTCCGGCCGTTGCCCGGCTACCTCGATGCGGTGCGTCTCGGTCAACAGCACGCGAAACAGCTGTTCGGCGAAGTCGGGATCGATGCCGGCTTCGATCGAGCGCTGGCGGCGCGAGGTGATGACATCGCGGACCCGGGCCGGCTGGATTACCGGTGTGTCACTGTGCTCCTTCACTGCGGCGACCTCGCGACAAACCTCGAGTCGCTCGGCGACCACTGCGATCAGCGCCTTGTCGAGTTCGTCGATTCGGGCCCGCAGCGCATCGAGATCAGCCATCCACATCCACGGTATCGGCTCAGCGGCTGGCGGGTCGGGGCGACTGCTGCGACGGGTGCCAGTGCAGCACGATTCGCTGCAACATCGACATCACCACGAGCGTCGCCGTGCCGAGCAGCGTCATGCAGAACACAGTGGCCCACAGCGCGTCACCGACGCTGAGCGCAGCGGCGCGCTTGCCGATCGCACCGAGGCCGCGGTTGGTCAGGTTGGCGCCTTCCACGAGGTACGCCGCGATCAGCGCCAGCCCGAGGTTGTAGCGCGCCGCTGTGAACAGAGCCGGCGCGGCCGACGGCAGGCGCAGTCGCCACAGCACCGTCCGACGCGGTGCGTCCACCGATGCAAGTAGCTCGCGAGCCGCTGTGTCGGCGCTGCGCATACCGTCGACTGTGGCGAACACGAACGCCGGCAGGCACACCAGGCCGACAATGAACAGCACCGGTGGTGTGCCGTCGCCGAGCCACAACACAACGGGAGCGATGTAGGCGACGAACGGAGCGACCTGCACGAGCACCAGCACCGGTTGCGTGGCCTGCTCCAGAAACGGCATCGCGGCCTGGAATGCACCGCTGAGCACGGCGACAGCCAGGGCCAGCAGCAACCCGATCAACGAGTGCCGCAGCGTCAGCCAACTGGCGGCGGCGAAGTCGTGCGGGTGATGGCCGAGGTAGGCGATGATCTGGGAGGGGGCGCGCAGCACGAACGGACGGATGTGCAGCATCCGCACGGCAGCCTCCCAGGACGCAACGAAGACCACGATCCCGACCACCGGCGCAACGATCCGGCGAATGCTCATCGCTCGGTCTCGGTCTCGGTCTCGGTCTCGGTCTCGGTCTCGGTCTCGGTCTCGGTCTCGGTCTCGGTCTCGGTCTCGGTCTCGGTTGCG
>JBDSMK010000086.1:0-2520 GCA_039915905.1 Ilumatobacteraceae bacterium | reverse complement strand
GGGGAATCTGGGAGCCAGGCGAGATCGTCGCCTATCGTTGCCGCGACTGCCTAGACCGCTGGGATCTGGTGCTTCCTGACGAGGACAACGACGACTGGTAGACCTCTTGGCGCCAGTCAGAACCGGTCAGCACTGGTCGCCACCGGTCAGCACAGGTCGCCACGCGAGTACGTCAACGCCAATTATGCACTCGCCCTCAGGCAGTGCCCGCCAGTTCCGCGATCAACGCGACACCGTCCCACACGTCGGTGAACCTGGTGGTCAGCGGTGAGCAGCCGATACGAATCACGTCCGGCTCGCGGAAGTCGGCGATCACCTTGCGTTGCGCCATTGCGGGCACCAGATCGCGCGCTCGCGGATGCCGAATGGCGATGTGTCCGCCGCGCCGCGCTTGATCGCGCGGCGAGCCGCACTCGAGACCGAGGTGGTCGCAGACCTCGATCGCGAAGCTGGTCAGCGCCGTCGACTTCGCCGCGATGGCACCGACGCCGGCCTCGGCGGTGAGCGCGATGCCCTCCTGCGCGGCAACCAAGGCGAGAATCGACGGTGTGCCGATCAGCAGGCGGCCGATGTCGCTGCGCGGCTGGAAGTGCGGGCTCATCGAAAACTGATCGGCCTGCGCGAACCAACCCCAGATCGGCTGGCTCATGGTCGGCTGCAGTTCGGTGGCCACATAGCTCCACCCCGGCGCGCCCGGGCCGCCGTTGAGGAACTTGTAACTGCATCCAACCGCGAGCTGGACACCCCACCCGCCGAGATCCACCGGCAGCACACCAACTGCGTGCGACAGATCCCACACAGCCAGCGACCCGGCCGAATTGGCTCGCGCCGTCTCGGCCGCGACGTTGACGACTTCGGCCGTGCGATAGTCGACAACCGAGCGCAGCATCACCGCCACGTCGTCGAGGCGGTCAAAACCCTCTCGCACGGTGCAACCGGTGGCTTCGGCCACTCCTTGGACGATGTAACGGTCGGTCGGGAACTCCCCCGGCGCGACCGCGATCACCCGTCGCAGCGGTCGCATCGCCAATGCCACGTGGACGAGCTGAAAGATGTTCACGGTGGTGGAATCGTGCACCACCACTTCGCCGGGCTGCGCTCCGATCAACGGTGCCAGGCAGTCGCCGACTCGTTGCGGGAGGTCGACCCAGTGCTTCCACGAGCCGATCAACCCGGCCGCCCATTCCTCGACGACCACCTGGTGCAGGCGTGCCAGCGTGCGCCTGGGTGGCATCCCGAGGGAGTTGCCGTCGAGATACACCACCCCAGGGTCGGCAATCAGGAACTCATCGCGCCAGTGCCCCAACGGATCAGCATCGTCGAGAGCAACAGCGTCTTCACGGGTGGTCACATGCGCACCGTAGATGACACAGTGGCTGCATGGATTTTTCTTGGACCGCGGAACAGGACGAACTGCGCGAACGAGCCAGACAGGTCGCCGCCGACGGTGTAGCCAAATATGGGCGGTTCAACGACTCTTGGATCAACGGCTTTTCCAAGGAGTTCGCGAAGGTGATGGCCGACAACGGTTGGATCGGTATGACCTGGTCGAGCGAGTTCGGTGGCGGTGGACATCCCCCGATCGACCGCCTCATCGTTGGCGAGGAGATGATCAAGGCCGGCGCGCCGATTGCCGCGATGTGGTTCGCCGACCGCCAAATGGGCCCGACGCTGATCGCTTACGGTCGTCCTGACCAGCAGGCCGAGTTCTTGCCGCAGATGTTGTCGGGTGAGAGCACATGGTGCATCGGGATGAGCGAACCCGATGCCGGTAGCGACCTCGCGTCGTTGAAGACGTCGGCGGTGCGGGACGCCGGGTCCGGCCACGACGAGTGGGTCATCAACGGCCAGAAGATCTGGACCAGCTTCGCCGAGGTGGCGGACTACTGCTACCTGATCTGCCGTACCAGCACCGAGGGGCCGCCGCACGCCGGGATCAGCGAGATCATCGTGCCGATGAACCTGCCCGGCATCGAGGTCCGCCCGATCAAGGACATGACCACCAACCGGCACTTCTGCGAGGTGTTCTTCACCAACGTGCGCGTGCCGGCAGAGAACCTTGTCGGAGTCGAGGGCAACGCCTTCAAGCAGACGATGCGTCAGCTGGAACACGAGCGCGGCGGAATCGACCGGTTGGTCTCAAACCATGCCCTTTACCGCGACGCGCTTCAGCGCGCCGACACCTCCGACCCAGTGGTGCGCGACGAGATCGCCAGGCTGGAGACCGGCTACCGGATCGGCAGGATCCTGGTGGTGCGCGAAACGTTGAAGCAGGCGCCGACCGGCTTCTCGGCAGCCACGAAATGCTTCTGCACCGAGCACGAGCAGCGAGTCAGCCAGTTCGTGGCGCGCACCCGTGGAGCCGACTCGATGCTGTGGGACCAGACGAGTCGAGGACTGACCTACTCCCCGGGCTACACCATCATGGGCGGCACCTCGAACGTGATGCGCAACATCCTCGGCGAGCGAGTCCTGGGCCTACCCCGCTGACCCCAACCACCACCGAACCTCGGTGGCGAA
>JBDSMK010000084.1:0-3058 GCA_039915905.1 Ilumatobacteraceae bacterium | reverse complement strand
CGAACGAGCGGGGGTAGACCTGATACACCACCGCCGTCTTCCACCAACCGACGTCGTTGGTGAACATCGCCCGCTTGGCCATGCCTGAGCCCGTCATGGCGGCTAGGTTAGAGCTGCGCGGGCGTGGCCAGTTTGTTCGGCCCGCCGCCCCGTCAGTTCACCGGCACAGCCGGTAGGCTGTGTCCCAATGTCAATTCTCTAGGTTCGGGAGCCCTATCGTGAAGAAGGGTCGTCACCGCCGCTTCGAAGAAGCGCGTAAGCTCAAGCAGGCCGGTCCCAGTGCATTCGATCTGGGTTTTGGCAGCACTGACCAGCGTCAACCGACTGACGACGACGAATACGCCGCGCTTGCAGAGAAGTACGGCGTTACTTTCGACGACGACGAAGACGAGCCTGACGACCACTGAAAACGCTGCTGACCGGAGCCCGCGCCCCGCTCGGCGCTCCACGGAAGCTGAATATGTCAACGAAACTTCGCAATGTCGCCCTGGTCGCCCATGTTGACCATGGCAAGACCACTCTCGTCGACGCGCTACTGCGCGCCACCGGCACGTTCGCCGCTCACCAGGCCGTCGTCGATCGAGTCATGGACTCCAACGACCAGGAACGCGAGCGAGGCATCACCATTTTGGCCAAGGCCGCATCGGTGGTGTGGAACGGCGTCAAGATCAACCTCGTCGACACTCCCGGTCACGCCGACTTCGGCGGCGAGGTGGAACGCGCTTTGACGATGGTCGACGGCGTTCTGTTGCTCGTCGACGCAGCCGAGGGTCCGCTGCCCCAGACCCGCTATGTGTTGCAGAAGGCTCTCGCTCTGGACCTCCCGGCGATCGTGGTGATCAACAAGGTCGATCGGTCCGATGCCCGGCCCGAGGAGGTCCTCGACGAGGTCTACCAGCTGTTCATAGATCTCGATGCCGGCGATCAGCACATCGATTTTCAGGTCATCTCGGCCGTCGCCAAGGAGGGAAAGGCGGTGCTCGGCATCGGCATGCCAGGTGCGGACGCCGATCTGTCGCCGCTGCTCGACGCCATCTTGGAGAACATCCCAGAGCCACATGGCGACGCCGACGCACCGTTGCAGGCGCTGGTCACCACGCTCGATGCATCGGAATACCTCGGCCGCCTGGCCATTGGACGGATCTACAACGGCGTGTTGCGTCGTGGCGAGACTGTTGCGCTGGTGCACGAGGAGTGTGCTGACGGCCAGCCCCCGCTGAAGCGCCGTTTGAGCCAGCTGATGGCCTTCGAAGGCGTCAGCCGCAACGAGACCGAGCAGCTCTCCGCCGGTGACCTGTTCGTGCTTGCCGGGTTCCCCGAAGTCGAGATCGGCGACACGATCGCGGCCGCCGATGACCCCGTGGCGCTGCCGCGGCTAGTGGTCGACGAGCCGGTGCTGCGAATGACGTTCGGAGTGAACACCTCGCCATACGCCGGTCGTGACGGCAAGTTCCTCACGAGCCGGCACCTCATCGAGCGCCTCGAGCGCGAACTTCTCGGCAACGTGTCGATCAAGCTGTTCAGCACCGATTCCCCCGACATCATCGAGGTGGCCGGACGCGGCGAACTGCAACTCGCTGTGCTGATCGAGGCGATGCGCCGAGAGGGTTACGAACTTCAGGTCAGCCGTCCCGAGGTGATCACCAAGGAGATCAACGGCAAGCGCTTCGAGCCCCAGGAACGCGGTGTCTGCGACGTACCCGACGAATATGTCGGCACGGTCACCCAGGAACTGGCGCCGCGCAAGGGGCGGATCATCGACATGACCCCGGGCGACGCGGGCCGCACGATCGTCACGTTCGAGTGTCCCAGCCGGGGCCTCATCGGCTTCCGTTCGCTGCTACTCACGGCCACTCGCGGAACTGCGTTGCTGCACCAGCACCATGCTGGCTGGATGCCGTGGACGGGCGATCTTCCCCATCGCACAGGTGGTGCCATGATCGCTGATCGCATCGGTCAGGTGACCGCATATGCCCTCGACAACCTGCAACTGCGCGGCGAACTGTTCGTCGCTCCCGGCGACGCGGTTTACGAGGGAATGGTGGTCGGCGAGGGTGCCCGTGACGATGAGATGGTGGTCAACGCTGTTAGGGCCAAAGAGAAGAACAACATCCGGACTCACAGCCACGACGATGCCGTCAAGCTGCCGAACCCGCGAATCCACACGTTGGAAACAGCGATCGAATGGATCGCCGACGACGAACTCGTGGAAGTGACGCCGAAATACATTCGCATCCGCAAGCGCTATCTCGGTATGGAAGAGCGACGCAAGTCGAACAAGAAGTCGTAACTCGAGGGCAGCGGGGAACCCGGTGCTGTCGTAGTTGCTGCGCACTCAGCTGAGATGCAACTGCTGTAACTGGCCCAGCACTGTGGTGTAGATCAAGTTTGCTCCAGGCTTGTAAACATGGACGCCGTCCCAGCGATATCCGGTGTCGGAAGCAATCTTCGAGCCGTTGCACCATTCGGCCGGGCCGGTGATGTACGCCGTTGTTGCCGGGTTGCGTGCCACCGCCTGGCGAAACAACGCCGAAAGATGATTTGCGCGGTTGTCGTCGGCGCGCTCGGGCAGCGGTGGTGTGGCAGCCCCCTTGGCGTTGACCGGCCGCATGCAGGCCACCTGCAGGAACGCCACTTTGGCACCGGTAGCCGCCACCGCATCGATACCTTTCTGCAGTTGGGCGAGATATGCCTCGTCGTGCGCCGGCGTGCCCACGGCCAGGCGGCTGCCATCAGACTGAACGACGTCGAGCACGTCCCACGCGCCGATCACGACTAGGGCCACCTCGGCGTGGTTGTTACGTGTCGCCGCCGCCCACCTGTCCTGCCAGCCGGCGCAGCGGGCGAAGTCGATCTTGAATCCCTCGCTGCTCACTCCCCGGCCGGAGTCGAACACGTCGCAACCGTCGATCGATCCATCGCTGATGGTCAGATTTGTAGCGAGGCCCTTCGGCTGATTGATCGCCAACGCGTGGGCCATGCTGTCACCCACGACCGTGACGCGCAGCGGGCGCGCATCAGGAGTCGAAGTGGTCGACTCGGAAGGCCCTGGGAGCAC
>JBDSMK010000033.1:0-2736 GCA_039915905.1 Ilumatobacteraceae bacterium | reverse complement strand
TGGGAGAGACATGAAATCGAAGAAGTTGATACTTGGTTTGGCTGCCGCCGGGCTACTGATATCGGCGTGCGGTAGTAGCAGCAAGTCCGCGGCCACCACCACCCCTGCGGCCAGCACGGTGGACTGCAAACCGGTTAAGCCGGGAGTGCTCAGTGTGGTCACCAGCCTGCCGGGCCCGAACTTCTGGGGCAGCTCCGGCGGCGAGATCGACCCCACCAAGATCGATAGTGGGGTGGAGTACGACATGGCCACCAAGATCGCCGAGAAGTGCGGGTTGAAGATGTCCTTCCGCAATGAGAACTTCGATGCGATCGTGGCCGGTCAGATCCCCGAAGGCACCTACGACATCGTGTTGTCGCAGGTGACCATCACGCCCGACCGCGCCAAGGTGGTCGACTTTTCGTCCGGCTACTTCAAGGCCGATCAGGGTCTGCTGGTGAAGAAGGGTGTCAAGGTTTCCACCTGGGCCGACGTAGCCAAGATGACGATCGGCGTGCAGGCCTCGACCACTGCCGAGACGTACCTGATGACCGATCCTGCCTGGAAGGTCAGCAACCTCAAATCCTTCCCCGACCTGACTTCGGCCTACGAGGCACTGAGCTCCGGGCAGGTGCAGGGCGTGATCATCGACACGCCGATCAACCTTGGTCAGGCGGCCCAGTCGAAGGGTGAACTGGAAGTCGTCGCTCAATTCAAGACCGGAGACGAGTATGGCGCGATCTTCCCCAAGGGTTCTGACCGCAAGGCCATCTTCGATCCGATCATCGCCGGCTTGGTTTCCGATGGCACGGTCACCGCGCTGACGGTCAAGTACTTCGCCGGCGATCCGTCGAAGGTGCCCTTCATAGTCCCCGGCTGATCCAACTTGACGATCACCGATGCACCCGGCCGAGCCGCCCAACGGCTCGGCCGGGTGCTCACGTACAGGCGGTTCGCAGTCATCTCGCTGCTGTTCCCGCCAACCGGTGTGCCGGCGCTCGTCCGCTCACTGCAGGCTGGTCAACAGGCCAAGCGCGGTGAGGTCGAAAAGGCCAGGCTCAACGGCCAGAAGGCCCGCGACTGGGCCTGGTACTCGGTCGGCATCGGCATGCTGGTGTACGCCGTAGCGTTCATCGTCTACCTGCTGATGGTCAAAAACGGAGCCGTCCGGCGGGTCAACTTCTCGTGGCACTACCTCTGGTACGCAGACGTGTGGCGCTCGCTGTGGGGCGGATTCAAGATCAACCTGAGGGTATTCGCAATCTCCGCAGTCATAGTGCTGATCTGGGCGCTGGCGGTCGCGATAATCCGGATGCTGCCCGGACGGCAGTGCGCTCCGATTCGGTTCCTGGTCACGGCCTACTGCGACCTGTTTCGGGCTGTGCCGGCGATCCTGGTGATCGGCATCGTTGGTTTCGGCATACCCAAGGCCGACCCGCCGTTCCTCGGTGGCCGCAGCTCGGAGTTCTATGCAATCAGTGCTCTGGTGCTGGTTTACGGCGCGTACGTGTCGGAGGTGTACCGCGCCGGCATCGAATCCATCCACTGGAGCCAGACCGCAGCGTCGCGCTCGCTGGGGTTGACCTACGGGCAGTCGATGCGCCACGTCGTTGTCCCCCAAGCTGTACGGCGGGTGGTGCTACCGCTGATGAACGACATGGTCGCGTTGCAGAAGGACACCTCGCTGATCTACATCCTCGGCGGCCTCGACGTGATCAACAAGGCCCGCTTCTTCAACAACTCGAGGGCGACGTTCACCGGGTACACCATTGCTGCGATCATGTTCGCGGCGATCAGCCTTCCACTGACCAGGCTGCTCGACTACTACACCAAGCGCGAGCAACGCCGAAAGACTGCAGGTGCCTGAGCGATGCCGTTCCTGGAGATGCACGACGTCCACAAGTTCTTCGGAACCAACCATGTGCTGCGCGGTATCAACCTCGTTGTCGACACCCACCAGGTCGTGTGTTTGATCGGTGCGTCAGGTTGCGGCAAATCCACGTTGCTGCGGTGCATCAATGCGCTGGAGGTGATCGACGAAGGCTCGATCTTCCTCGACGGCAACCGGGTGAGTGGCAGCGGCATCGACGTCGACGCACTGCGCACGCAGGTCGGCATCGTCTTTCAAAGCTTCAATCTGTTTCCGCACATGTCGGTGCTCCAGAACGTCACACTTGCACCACGCCGGGTGCTCGGGATGAGCGCTCGCGATGCCACCGACCGAGCGATGACGTTGCTGCGGCGCATCGGCTTGGAGGACAAAGCCAAGGACTACCCCGATCGTCTCTCGGGTGGCCAGCAGCAACGCGTCGCCATTGTGCGCGCCCTGGCGATGGAACCGCGGTTGCTGCTGCTCGACGAGATCACCTCTGCGCTGGACCCGGAGCTGGTGGCCGAAGTGCTCAACATCGTGCGCGATCTGGCGCAGGAGGGCATGACCATCGTGATGGCCACCCATGAGATGGGGTTCGCCAAGGAGGTTTCGTCGAAGGTCTGCTTCGTGCACGAAGGCGTCGTCCACGAGGAGGGGCCGCCGGAGATGATCTTCGGTGACCCGCAGCAAGACCGCACCCGCGCCTTCCTGCAGCGGATCATCGATGCCGGACGTCTGTGACGGCTGTTTGTGCCCATTGTTTGTGCCCATGTGTTTGTGCCCGGCTGTTGTGCCGGCTGTTGTGACGTCCGGCTGTGAGGTTGATGATGAGACGTAAAACGTCTTAGTATCTCAGTTATGGCCGGGGCTCAGGAGACGCAGGT
>JBDSMK010000061.1:0-5197 GCA_039915905.1 Ilumatobacteraceae bacterium | reverse complement strand
CGTTGGCCATCGATGCGCCGATCACCACCGACGCCAAGGTAATACCCGTGCTGATGGCACACCAGGCTGCGACGACCAACGGCGACACGACGGAGGCATTCCGGCGAACGGTGGCGGAGCTCGACGGGAGTGTGGCGATCGGGAGCGCCTCTGCCAGCTTCCCCGACCACGTCTACCTAGCGCTGCGCGGCAGCGGCCAGGGGATCTACGTCGGCCTCGCGGAGGACATGTTCATCGTCGCCAGTGAGGCCTACGGCGTGGTCGAGGAGACCTCCTGCTACCTGCGCGTCGACGGTGAGACGCCGGCTGACAGCGGCAGCCGCGGCCAAGTGGTGGTGCTCGACGCGGCGCAGGCAGGGGAGCTGGCCGGGATCACCCGCCTGGCATACGACGGCACCGCTCTGCCGATCCATCGCAGCGAACTAGTCACTGCCGAAGTGACCACTCGCGACATCGACCGCGGCGATGCCGCGCACTTCCTGCTGAAAGAGATCGGTCAGGCTCCGGACAGCTTTGCCAAGACACTGCGAGGCAAGATCGTGGAGGTCGGCGGGTTGTCGGCCGTCGAACTGGGCGAGCGGGCGATGCCGTCGTCGGTGGCCGCCCGGCTGGCCGACGGCAGCCTCAACAAGATCAGGGTGGTCGGTCAGGGAACCGCCGCCGTCGCCGGGCTCAGCGTGGCCGGGATGCTCGAGCTGCTCGGCGACGCCACCTTGGACGTCGACCCGGTCACGGCCACTGAACTGAGCGGCTTCGGCCTGCGACTGGACATGCGCGACACGTTGATCATCGCCGTCAGCCAGAGCGGCACGACAACCGACACGAACCGCACCGTGGACCTCGCCCGCCAGCGTGGCGCCACTGTGCTTGCCATCGTCAACCGCCGTAACAGCGACCTCACCGACAAGGCCGACGGTGTGCTGTACACCAGCGATGGGCGCGACGTGGAGATGAGCGTGGCTTCCACCAAGGCGTTTTACGCACAGGTCGCCGCGGGAGCCCTGCTGGCCTGTGCGATCACCGCTGCGGCCGGTGTCGGAACCGATCAGGGACGCCACGCGGTGCTGACATCGTTGCGCGAGATCCCCGCCGCGATGCGCCAGGTTCTGGCCAGCCGCGAGACCATCGGTGAGGCGGCACGGCAGTTCGCGCCGCAGCGGCGCTACTGGGCGATCGTCGGTAGCGGGCCGAACGTTGTCGCCGCGAACGAGGTGCGGATCAAGCTCAGCGAGCTGTGCTACAAGGCGATCGCCTGCGATGTCACCGAGGACAAGAAGCACATCGACCTCTCCAGCGAGCCGCTGATCCTGGTGTGTGCCGCAGGACTGTCCGGTGGAACAGCCGACGACGTGGCCAAGGAGGTGGCCATCTTCAAGGCTCACAAGGCGACGCCGATCGTCATTGCCACGGATGCCGATGAGCGCTTCGCCGCGGCCTCAGCGGTGATCTCGGTGCCTTCGGTTCACCCCGGTCTGGCGTTCGTGTTGGCGGCGATGGTCGGACACCTGTTCGGCTACGAGGCAGCACTGGCAATTGACGCTTCGGCCAGGCCGTTGCGTGAGGCCCGCGAGCTGATCGAACACACACTCACCCTCACGTTCAGCGGCGACGAGGTGCTTCGGCTGGTGCGCGCCGGGATAGGGCCGAGCAGCGAACGGTTCCACGACGGTCTGCGCAGCGGCCTCTACGACGGCCAATTGGAAGCTTCCACCGCGGTGCGCCTTGTCGGCCTGCTCGGCGATCTGGCCGACGAATCGCCGTTGGAGAGCTATCAGGCGCATTCCGGCAGAGTGGCCTCTCCTAGCGCCTTGATCGATGATCTCACCGCCGCGTTGACCCGCACCATCGAGGAGTTGACCCGTCCGATCGACGCCATCAAACATCAGGCCAAGACCGTCACCGTGGGCATCAGCCGCAGCGACGAGGGGGTGCTCGACCGCCCGCTGGTGCAGGCGACGCTGATGGCTGGCGCCGGCCGCGACCGGCTCACCTATAGCACTCTTAAGGTGCTTGCCGATCTCGATCCCGCAGTGGACGCAGTGATCGGGTTCACCCGATATCGCATCGAGGGTGATCCGGCGTCAGAGTCAGAGACCGATGCGGCGACGATCTCGATCGTAGATCGCGGTGGTTTGTCGGGCGAGGTGCCCAGTCGCGTTGAGCGCAACCCACAACTGCTTGGCACCAAGCGGCGAGTGGCGATCGGCCGCGAGGTTCTGGTCGCCCGAGGTCGCAGCGACGGGCGCACCGTGATCCTGGTACCCGAGGTCAAAGGTGGCACCTGTACGGGCATCACCCTGCTGCACGTGCGCTTTCGCGACTTTCTCCCGGCGGCCACGATGCGCGGCGTGCTGCAGGGCTACGACCATCGGTACGAACGGCTGGTCGACTGGGTGGCGGAGACAGAGGGCACATTCCGTGCCGATCGTCTTGCCGAACTACCGGTGACCGACCTGTTGGTCACGCCAGTGTCGGAGATGGCCGATCATTGGCGCACATGAGCCTCAGATGAAGGGGATCGGCGTGGACGCCGTCGATATCGCCCGATTTCGCCTGGCCTTGGCCCGCACTCCATCGATGCGCACCCGGTTGTTCACCGCCGAGGAGCTGCGCTACGTGGCACCGAAAGCAGATCCGGTTCCGTCGTTGGCTGCCCGCTTCGCCGCGCGCGAAGCAGTGATGAAGGCCATGGGCCTGGGGCTCGGAGCGTTCGGCTTCCACGAGGTCTGGGTGGATCGGGTGCCTTCCGGCGAACCGTTGCTGGTGATCAGTGGTCGCGCCGCTGAGCTGGCCGCCGACAGGGAGATCGGACAGTGGCTGCTATCGATCACGCATACCGCCACGGTGGCGATCGCCTACGTTGTGGCCCTGTGACTGCGGGCTGAGAAGTGACTGCGGGCTGAGAATTGATGGAGGGCTGAGATGTTGCCGATCGTGACCCCCGAGGAGATGCGCGCGATCGACACGTGGGCGCCGGAGCCGCCGGAGGTGTTGATCGAGCGGGCCGGAGCGGCGGTGGCCCGAGCGGCGGTGCGGATGCTGGGCGGTACCTACGGCCGCACTGTGGCGATAATCGCCGGGCCTGGCAACAACGGCGCGGACGGGCGTGTCGCTGCGCGGTTGCTGTCCGAGCGCGGCGTGCGGGTCCAACTGCTCGACCCGGCAGGCGTGAACGGAGTCGACCGGAGCCGAATCGACCCGAGCCGTGTCGACCTCGTCATCGACGCCGCTTATGGGACCGGCTTCCATGGTCGCTGGAACCCGCCGGAGGTCGGCGAGGTGCCGGTGCTAGCGGTGGATGTGCCCAGTGGGGTCGACGCTCTCACCGGCGAGGCGGGTGGGTCAGTGCTGGCGGCGACGCGCACCGTCACCTTCGCGGCGTTGAAGCCAGGCCTGCTAGTGCCACCGGGCAGCGAACTGGTAGGCGAGTTGGAGCTCGCCGACATCGGGTTGGCTGTCGACACCGCGCAGGCTCACCTCGTGCAGCAAGCCGACGTGGCGCAGTGGTGGCCGCGCCGCGACGTCGACGCCCACAAATGGCAGGGCGCGCTGCGGGTAGTGGCCGGGAGCCCGACGATGACGGGGGCCGCAGTGCTGGCCTCGCGCGCCGCGATGCGCGCCGGATGTGGAATGGTCAAGCTCTCGGTGCCCGGCCAGTTGGCAGCGAACGCACCGATTGAAGTGGTTCAGCAGTTGCTGGGGCGAACTGGCTGGGCCCAGGATGCGCTGGCCTCGTTGGACCGTTTCCGGGCGGTGGTCGTGGGGCCAGGGCTAGGTCGCGACGACGACACCACAGCGCAGACCAGGCGTTTCGTGATCGGGGCCCCGCTGCCGGCAGTGGTCGATGGCGACGCCCTGTTCGCTTTGGCCTGGAACGCCGATGGTGCCGCGGCGTTGCTCCGCAGGCGCACGGCACCCACCCTGTTGACCCCTCATGACGGCGAATACAAGCTGCTAACCGGTTCCTCAGCGACCCCCGATCGGTTCGTCGCGGCCCGCCGTCTGGCGGCCGACACCGGCTGTGTGGTTCTGCTCAAGGGCCCCGCCACAGTGATAGCCGATCCCCGTGGCAAGGTGCTGGTGGTGACCGCCGGTGATTCCCGGCTGGCTACCGCCGGAACCGGCGACGTGCTCGCCGGGATCATTGGGGCATTGCTCGCCGCCGGCCTCCCGGTGCTTCACGCCGCTGCCGCCGGGGCATGGGTGCACGGTCGTGCGGCGCGCAGGGCACCTGCTCTCGGCCTCGTCGCCGGCGACCTGGCCGAGATGATCCCGGCCGTGATCGACTCACTCTGGTGAGCGTCGACCCGGTGCCCGTCGACCCGGTGCCCGTCGACCCGGTGCCAGCCGGGCGGCGCCGCTGGGCCTGGGCGGAGGTGGACCTTGATGCGATCACACACAACGTGCACACACTGCGCGCGGCAGTGGCTCCTAGCGAGGTGTGGGCCGTGGTCAAGGCCAACGGCTATGGCCACGGAGCAGTGCCGGTGGCGCGAGCAGCGTTGGCGGCAGGGGCTAGTGGTCTGTGCGTCGCGCTCGTCGAAGAAGGACTCGAGCTGCGTTCCGCAGGGGTGGAATCGCGGGTTTTGGTGCTCAGCGAACAACCCCCCGAACTGCTTGCCGAGGCGGTGGCCGGAGGTCTCGAGCTGACCGTTTACAGCACCGCACAACTTGCCCAGATCGCCGCGGCCGGAGCTCACCTTCACCCGGTGCACCTCAAGATCGATACCGGGATGCGTCGCGTCGGGGTCCGGCCGTCAGAGGCCCTTGACTTGGCCGAGGCGATCGCCTCCTCCGATGCTGTGCAGTTGGCCGGCGTTCTCACCCATCTGGCGGTGGCCGACGATCCCGATGACCCCTACACCGCCGGTCAGCTGGCGCAGTTCAACTCGATCATCGTCGAGCTCGGCAACGCCGGCCACCATCCGCCGGCGGTGCACGCCGCCAACTCTGCCGGTGGTCTGGCCCACCACCTTTCGCGACTGTCGATGGTGCGCGCTGGTATCGCCGTGTACGGAATCTCGCCTGGCCGGGGCGTGGACGCCTACACATCCGAGCTGCGTCCGGCGATGTCGCTGGTGGCTCGCGTCGCGCATGTCAAACGGGTGCGCACCGGCGAACGCCTGTCTTACGGGTTGCGTCACCAATTCGCGGCCGACACGACCGTGGCGACACTGCCGCTGGGCTATGCCGATGG
>JBDSMK010000500.1:0-2777 GCA_039915905.1 Ilumatobacteraceae bacterium | reverse complement strand
CAGCCCCGTGCCCGTCCGCTACTGGGAGGTCGGCAACGAGGTGTACGGCGCCAAGCCGTCCGCCGGAGCGGGCTGCGCGCCGTTCGGTTGGGAAGACGTGTGGACCTGCGACGGATCGACCTACGTCAACGGCGACAGCGACCACGACGGCTTCCTCGCATTCCGCAGCGCGATGCAGGCGGTCGACCCGACGATCCTCGTCGGCGCGGTCGGCGTAGCCAGACCGAACGACTGGAGCAACTGGGGCACAGACGTGATCAACGCCACCGCCGGGCACCTCGACTTCTACTCGATCCACGAGTACGGATTCGGCAAGGTTCCTGACCCAGCCAAGGTTGCCCCAGTGCCATTCAAAATCTGGCCAACGGTGATGAGTGACACAGAGGCAGCGTTCGCTGCCTCGTCGCCAGGAGGCCAGGTGCCGATTGCCGTGACAGAGTACAACCTCGCTGCAATGCAGGACGACGACCCTGGACAACTGATGACCAAAGCCACCAACGCGCTGTTCCTCGCCGACATGATCGGCCAGATGGCCGTGCACGGCGTTGTCATAGCCAACCAGTGGAACCTTCTCAACGGCAGGGCAGCAAACGGGACCGACTACGGAATGATCTCCGCCGACAACGGGACACGCTCCCCGCAGTTCTACGCACTGGTGATGTGGGCCAAGTTCGGGGAAACCTTGGTTCCGGTGACCTCACCGTCGAAGGCCGACGAACTGAGCGTCTACGCGTCGACCAGCAGCGACGGATCGGTCACGGTGCTAGCGGTAAACAAGACCGGCCAGACGGTGGTCCAACCTTTGACAGTGGACGGTTGGGCTGCGGTCTCAAGCGTGACGATCGACGCGCTGACGGCCCCCTCCGCCGATGCCACGACCGTCTCCCTGAACGGCTCGTCGAACGCCACCGACAGCCTCGCCGAGCATCACCCGCAGATGCTCGGCGGATCGCTGATGCCGCTGACCGCGCAGTTCGCGCCGCACTCCATCACTGTGCTGCGGCTGGCGGCAACGGGCAAGGCGTCGACGGCGAGCTCACCGAGTAGCAGGTAGCGCACCGTCGAGCGTGTCGCGGAGCAGGTGCACCAGGCGCGAGGCATTCGGTTCAAGCACCAGCGTGTCATGGTCTCCAGGTACACACATCAGTTCGAAGTCACCCTGCACGACCTCGTCCCAGCCATAGGAGGCACCGAGCTCCTGGAAGGCGTAGTGCAACTTCTCGGCGCGCATCAGCACCACGCGACCACTCCACGGGCGCAACACGTACGCCGCGGCGGCTGCCATGAAAGCCCGCTCTACGTTGAGCTCGCGCAGTTCACTGGGGACCACCTCGTGACGCGCCACGATCGCGTCCAAGCGCGCCGCGTCACGGCGGCGTCGGGCGAGCTTGAGGCGGCGCACGAAGACGTTTTTGACGTAGGCCATCCTCTCGGCTCGCAGTCTCTCGAGGCGCATCAACAACGTCACCCGGCGCGCCGCGACGACCGGCGGGAACGTATCGAGCAACACCACAAGAGCCACCTCTTGGCCGGCGGCGGAGAGCTGATGGGCCATCTCGAACGCCACAAGTCCGCCACCGGAGTAGCCGCCCAGAAGGTACGGGCCGCGCGGCTGTAGGGCGCGGATCTCATCCAGGTAGGCGGTGGCCATCTCGCCAATCGTCCACAGCGGTGGCAAAACTCCGTCGATGCCGCTGGCCTGCACCCCATAGAACGGCTGGTTGCGGCCCATCGCCAGAGATAGGTCGCGGAAGTTGAGCACGTTCCCGCCGGAGCCGTGCACGCAGTAGAACGGCAACAGATCGCCGCCCTTCTGGATAGTCACCAGGTGACGGAACGCCTGCCCAGCTGCAGCGGCGAGGCTGGCTGGGGCACGGCCAGCCGAGGCGTTACTCATAGCCACCGACCCGTCAGCGACAACATCGTCGACTACGGACTCGGAGTCGACGACCCCGATCCTGGCGGCGACGACCGCCGCGCACTGGGCCACCGTGGGCGCCTCGAACAGCGTGGCCAACGGCAGGTCGATGTTGTAGCGCCTGCGCAACCTGGTGAACAGGCGGACGGCGATCAACGATTGGCCGCCGAGCTCGAAGAAGTCATCGTCGCGGCCTACCGTTTCAACTCCCAGCAATCCGCTCCACATCTCCGCGATCTCGCGTTCGATCGGTGTCTGCGGTGCCGAATACTTGCTGGCGATGTCCGGCCGGTCGAAACGCAGGCCGGATGGCTCGGCACCGTCGGCGACATCGCTGACCGCACTTCGCTCCTCCGCGTCGACAAATGCTGTCCATTGCTGCAGATCGATCGACGAGGCCACCACCTGCGCCCCGAGGACCGCTGCAACGATCCTGTCGAGAGCATCCACGCCCTCGCTGGGGAGGATTCCCTCGCGCAGTGCGACATCGACTGGCAGTTCGTTGAGCCGTGGACGCCCGGTCGAGGTGAGCGTCGCGCCCGGCGCGACCCGGCGCATTGTGAACCCTTCGATGGACACCGTCTCCGCTCCGCTCTCGTCGCAGATCGTGACATCGAACACGGCGGTGTCTGCTGCCGATGTGTCGCGCAAGCGGACGTGGCTTATCGCCCTGACCGGGATGGGAGCGCGACACGTCACCAGTTCATAGGAAAACGGCACGAAGAACGTGTCGGTTGCGGAGAATCCGAGGATCAGCGCCTGAGCGCTTCCGGTGGCATTGTCCAGCACCGCCGGATGCAGCCACATCTCGGCCAGCTCGGCACAGAATTCGGCCGGCATCACGGTCGTGACCAGGGCC
>JBDSMK010000491.1:0-13901 GCA_039915905.1 Ilumatobacteraceae bacterium | reverse complement strand
CCGTGTCTCCGAACGCCGGGTTGCCGCGCTGGAAGACCGTGTCTCCGAACGCCGGGTCTCCGAACGCTGGGTCTCCGAACGCTGGGTCTCCGAACGCTGGGTCGCTGGCGCCGTCGGCCAGGCCCATGCCTGCCAGCTCCAGCGACACGTAACCGTGGATCCCGGCCCAAAGGTGCTGGGCGATGTGATGCGGTTCACCCACCACGAATCCGGCCGCAGCGGCTGCGGCCACAGCCCGAACCAATGTCTCGAACGTGACCAGCGATGCCGCGCAGGCTTGCGCGCTGGGGCGGAAGTCGGCTACCGGGTTACTGAACATCACTGCGTAGTGAGTGGAGTTGGCCAGCGCCCACCTACGGTATGCGGCGCCCAGATCGTTGAGAAGTTCACCGGGTGCGGCGGCTGACTCTGCTGCGCTGAGGGCGATACCGAATCGTTCGAAGCCGTCGATGTAAATCGCCTCGACCAGCCCGTTCTTGCTGCCGAACCAGGTGTACACCCCGGTGGTGGAGCAGCCGGCGGCTGCGGCGACGGCGCGCACCGTGAACGCCCCCGCACCATGCCGGCCGAGAATCTGAATGGCCGCCGTGAGGATGGTGGTGCGGGCCGAGTCGGATGCTCGCCTGGTGGTCCTGGCGTCGACGGCGACTGCGGCGGTCTCGGCGTCGACGATTGTGGCTGTGGCTCTTGACTTTCCACCCATCACGTAACAAAGTTACACGAAGTGTTCGCGGTGCCGCGATCCAGTACCAACATCGGCCCGGTCCATCGACCTGATCAGGCCCTCATGGTTCCATCGAAGGAGCAGAGATGTCGCAGAACATGTACCTCGAAGAGAACTACGCGCCGGTGGCCGAAGAGATAACCGCGTTCGATCTGCCAATCGTCGGCCGGCTCCCAGCCGAGCTCAACGGTCGTTACCTGCGCAACGGGCCGAATCCGTGGCAGGTCGACGACCCGGCCAATCATCACTGGTTCGTCGGCGACGGCATGGTGCACGGGGTGCGCCTGCGCGACGGCAAGGCCGAGTGGTACCGCAACCGTTGGGTCGGCAGTGCCGACCTGAGCGCGCGCCGCGGCGAGCCTGACATACCCGGGCGAAACTGGAACGACAGCCCGAGCGGCCCCAACACCAACGTCGGTGCCTTCGCCGGCACCACCTGGGCGATGGTGGAGGCCGGTGGGGTACCGGTGGAACTGACCTACGAGTTGGAGACGGTGGGCCGCAACGACTTCTTCGGAACGCTCCCGGGGGCCTTCACCGCCCACCCCAAGGTGGACCCCGACAGCGGCGAGATGCACGCAATGGTTTACGCCCTGCCACAGTGGATGGATCATGTGCAATACGTGGTCGTTGCACCGGACGGCAAGGTGCGCCGCACTGTCGACGTGCCCCTCGAACGTCCGACGATGCTCCACGACATGTCGCTCACGGCGCGCTACGCGGTGGTTTACGACTTGCCATGCCGGCTCGACTTCGACCTCGCGTTCGCCGGCAGGTTCCCGTTCAGTTGGCAGCCGGGCACCGGCAGCAGGGTGGGGCTGCTGCCACGCGAAGGTGAGGCCTCCGACACCATCTGGATCGATGTGCCGGAGTGCTACGTGTTCCATCCGATGAACGCGTTCGATGATGCCAACGGCAACGTGATCATCGATCTGTGCGTGTACGACACGATGTTCGCCGCCGAACTCAATGGTCCCTTCAAGGACCTCAGCCGCCTCGAGCGGTGGGTGATCAACCCGACATCGCGCACCGTCGCAGTCACGGTGGTGGACGAACGCCCCGCCGAGTTCCCGCGTCACCGCGGCCGAATGAACGCCAAGCCCTACCAGTTCGGCTACGCCGTCGCAGTGAATCCGGCGGAGAAGACCTGGCCGACAGTGAAGTACGACCTTTCCACCGGCGGACGTACCGAGTTCGACCACGGCGCGGGTCGCTGTGCCGGCGAGGGCGTGTTCGTCGGGCGCCACGGAGCAACTGTCGAAGACGACGGTTGGTTGATGATGCTGGTGCACGACCTCCCACAGGGCCAGACCGAACTGGTAGTGCTCGATGCCCAAGACCTCAGCCGTCCGGCCGTGGCCAGAGTGCAGCTTCCCCAGCGAGTGCCGTTCGGCTTCCACGGAAACTGGGTCAGCGACTCCAGCGTGGCTCCTCCCGCCTGAGCGGCCAGGTGCGCCTGCTGGCGAGTGGTCCGTGAGTGGCGTTGACTGATCCGCAACGAGCCGAGTCCTACCAGAAGCCCGGAAGCGGACCCGGCCGGGAACCGCGCCGCGCGTAGTCGGCCAGACGATTTCGGTCGGTGCCGTCGAGTAGGTCGATGACGTCGAACACGGTGGTCGCCCCGACGGCACGAAGCGCCTGATCGCCCGGGCTTCGCGGCTTCGGTAGATCGGTCGTCAGCACGACGATCGGGATGTTCTCGTCGACCCGTCCGCGTACCGCGCTGCACCGTCCGATGGTGCGCCACACGGTGTCGGCGGGCAACAGCCCGCCGCGGTGGCTGGTGTTACCTCCGGCTACCTCGAACAGCCAGATGCCGCCGATGGCATCGGTGGCCTGAAACGACATCGTCACGCCGGACTTGGCGATCCGCTTGTCGCGGGCGTCGACGGCGAAGCCGGCCTCGACCAGTGCCCCCTCGGCGAGGCGCGCCGCACCGAGGCCGAGGGGTTGAGTGGTGGACGCCGCGACAGGTGGCGCAGCGCTTGGTGGATAAGCCTTCTGTGACTCGCTCAGCCGCCGGCGGGCCA
Organism: Ilumatobacteraceae bacterium; assembly: GCA_039915905.1. Taxonomy (GTDB): domain Bacteria; phylum Actinomycetota; class Acidimicrobiia; order Acidimicrobiales; family Ilumatobacteraceae; genus JAODBQ01. The sequence goes on along the minus strand of JBDSMK010000491.1, from coordinate 11,147 downwards.
GTTCGACGTATACCGGGTCGAGGTCATAGCCGACGTAGCGCCGACCCAGGCGGGCGGCGGCGATCAATGTCGAGCCGCTGCCCATGAACGGGTCGAGCACGAGATCGTCCTCGAACGTGTAGAGCCGGATCAACTGCTCGGGTAGTTCCACTGGAAACGGTGCTGGGTGCCCGATGCGGGTGGCGCTCTCCGTCGGGATCTGCCACAGGTCGAGGGTCAATGCGAGGAAGTCGTCGGTGGACACGCTGTTGCGGTGCGGTAGGCCCTCGCGGGCGCGCTGCTTGACACTGCGGGCGCGGTCGAAGCGGCCCTTGCTGGCCACCACCACGCGCTCGGTGATGTCGCGCAGCACCGGGTTGGCGGCACTGCGGTACGAACCCCATGCGCACGACCCGGTGGCTCCGGCAGCCTTCTGCCAGATCAGCTCACCACGCAGCAGCAGACCGAGATCGTGCTCCAGGATGCGGATCACGTCGGCAGACAGGCTGCGGTACGGCTTGCGTCCGAGGTTGGCCACGTTCACCGCGATCCGTCCCCCGGGCTCCAGTTTGCGGGCGCACTCAGCGAACACGTCGGTGAGCAGTTCCAGGTACTCAAGGTACGACGACGGCACACCTTCACGCTCGAGCTCCTCCTCGTACTGCTTGCCGGCGAAGTACGGAGGGGAGGTGACGACCAGTGCCACCGAGGCGTCGTCCACTGCGTCCATCGTCCTCGCGTCGCCGCAGACGAATGGTTCGGCCACCGGCCGAGGCGCGACGACGGTGTCGTCGGTGGACAGCAGCGGTGGCCTGAAGCGCTGGTAGAACGCCGAGGAATCGTGGCCTTCACGGCCTCCGACGCCGAAGTTTGAGGTGGCGGTGGTGCGGCGCGGCGCACCGGCAGATCTTGACATCCGGCCGTGCTACTTGTGCACGAGGCGACCCAACTGGCGGACCTGGCCCAGTTGGTCGAGGCTGACGCCATGGCTGCCGCCGCCGCCTGACGACGGCTTGCGAACGGGTCGGTTGCGGGTCAGCCAACCGATGACGACGGCGCCCACCGCCGCGACCGCGACCACCCCGAGGCCGATGGTGACTGCGAGGTGCGGTCTGCCGTCGCGTGTTCCCACGCTGAAGATGCCGACGCTTGTCCTGGTGAGCGGATGGGTGGTGGGGATGGTGCCGATCCACTGCACCACCGCCGCGGCCAGCCCGCCGATAACTACTCCGATGCCCCACTGGCGACGGGACATGAAGCCGACCACACCGGCCACCGCGATCAGTAAGAGCGCACCGATGCGCAGCCACAGGAACGTTCCGGGGGCGGTGTCGGTGTTGAGGTTGTCTGAGAACCCCGTGCCCTTACCGGGGACCATTGGCCCGAACGCGACCGCGAGCGCCGCGAGCGCCCCGAGGGCGCAGACTCCCATGTTGAATCGGCGATGGAAGTCTCCGCCGTTGGCGCCAAGTGATACGAGGAACGCCACTGCACCGAAAACCGCCGCGCCGATCATCACGTAGAAGCCGAACTCATAGTTGACCGTGACACTGCCAGTACCGGAGGCCTGCTGCTTGAGCGAGTCCATATGGTAGGTGACCAGCGCGATGTTGAGCATTGCCACACCACTGATGGCCAGCCCGGCTCCGACGGCCAGGCCGGCGCCGATCTGCCACCCGGCGAGACAAAGCGCCACCCCTACCACCAGCACCAACACGACGATGAGCATCGTCGTGATCGCATTCGACGAAAGGTCGCTGACCTTGAACCCGGTGCTCAACCCGTCACCGTTCTGGAACGAACCGACCTTCAGCATGCCGGCGATCAAGCCGACCACGCCGGTGATGATGGCGAAAACCGAAAGCGGGACTCTGTCGAACGCCTCCGCCGAGAGCAACCGCTGTTGGTTGGTCGGCCACGGATCGGTGTATGCCGGTGGAGTCCAAAGCGGTGTGGCGTAGAGGTCGGCGGAGGTCTGCTCGACCACGTTGATCGGCGTCGACCCGTCGCCATAGTGCGCCGACGGTTCCACCCGGCGCACGGCCGGGCGATAGCCAGGTGGCGGTGGTTGTGGTACTGACACCGGTCTCTCGGGCACGGCGTCGAAGAGTTCAGCTGTGGCGGTACCTGCCGGCTGCTTACCGGCTGTCTGGCGCGTCACCACGGTGGGAGCGACCGCAGAGGTCGCGGCCAGCGACGTGCCGCAGTCCATGCAGTATCGCTGGGCAGGTTGAATCGGGGCCCCGCAAGTCGGACAGAACATCGATTCCACCTTAGGTCAGTTCATCGGTCTGCCAGGTTGGCAGGCCGGGAATCCTTTGGTTGTACCGCTCGGCCAGGCGCTCGAGCAGGAAGTCCTCGAACTCGGCTGCTGGCAGCGCAGGCGCGTAGAGGTGACCTTGCTGACGCACGCAGCCGAGGGCGATGAGGGTGTCGGCCTGGGCGCCGGTCTCCACGCCCTCCGCTGTCACTGCCAACCCGATCTCGCGGGCGAGCGCGATGATCGAACGCACGATGGCGCGATCGTGGGGGTGGGCGGTGATCGTGTCGATCGAAACTCTGTCGATGCGCACCTCGTCGAGTGGCAGGCTGCGCAGCAGGCTGAGCGACGAGACCCCGCGGGCGAAATCGTCGAGGCACACCAAGCCGCCCTGGTCGCGGAATGCGGCAAGGTTGCTGGTGGCGGCGGCGAGGTCCGACGAGACTGCCGCCTCGCGCACGTCCACCGTCATCAACCGCGGATCGATGCCGCTGATCAGTGCCTCGATGGGGTTGTCGCGCCAACTGCGAGCCGTGGACCTCGGGGCCACGTTGACCCTGAACCGGAAGCCTGCGGGAAGCCCCAGGTTGGCCAGCCGACGGATGTATTGGCGGGCGCCTTGGAGCACCACCTCGGTAACCCGTTCGAGCAGGCCCGCCCTTGCTGCGAGCCTGAGGAAGTCACCGGCGGTGGTGATCGTGCCATCTTGGCGGACCCACCTGGCGAGCAGTTCGGCACCGACGACCTGCCCCGTCGATGCATCGATCTCCGGTTGGAAGAACGGAACGATGTCGCCCTGGTCGAGCGCTCTGCGCAACGCGTTCTCGTCTTCCAGGCGGGTGTTCAACTCGGTCCGCATCGACTCGTCGAACACCTCGATCCTGTTGCGTCCGGCAGCCTTGGCGCGATACAGCGCGGCGTTCGCATTGCGCAGCAACTCGCTCGATGTAGCTCCATCGCTTGGTGCGCTGGCAACGCCGATGCTTCCCGAAGACGGCATCTCGCGACCCTCGGCATGCACCGGCTGCCCGAGCGCAGCGAGGCATCGCTGGGCGATGGCGATGATGCTCGCCTCGTCGCACTTCGGCACGACGACGACGAACTCGTCGCCCCCCATCCGTCCGGCCTCACCAGGCTTGGCCACGCTTCGCAGCAACCGGTCGGCGAGGACGCTGATGAACCGGTCGCCACCGCGGTGGCCGAGAGTGTCGTTCACCGACTTGAATCGGTCGAGGTCGATGAACAGCAGTCCCACCGGTTCGGTTGGTGTGGCTTCGGCGATGAAGGCGTCGAGCACGTCGAGCGTGCCGCGCCGGTTGCGCAGCCCAGTCAGTGGGTCGTGCTGCGCCTGGTGCAAGAGCTGAGCATTGGTTGCAGTGAGCTCGGCGTTGAGGTCGGTCAGGGTGGCACGGTCGGCGGCCAATTGTCTCAGCAGCTCTGTTGTGTGGGTCTGCAGTTCGAAAGCGCTCGCCACGGTGCGGCTGACGACGAAGTAGAGGCACGTCAAGGCGATCACGAACAACAAGTTGAGGCTCGACGTCTGGCGGAGCAACGAGTCTCCCGTGGAGTACATCGCCCACGTCGACGTGGCGAACATTGTCAGCAGACCGGTGAGGAAGATGTCGAGACGCCCGGCGAGCATCACGGCTCCTAGCGAACCGGCGACGGCGGGGAACAGGCCGGCCATCAACACGGTGTCGCGACTCGCTGTGGCTGCCACCCAAGGGGCTGCGCCGACGACGACGCCGAGCCCGGCTGAAGCCACCACCAAGCCGATCACCACCCAACGGGGTGTCGTTCCCGCGGGGCGGCTCCAACGCCGGTAGCCAATCACGAACAGCATTCCGATGAGGGAGTCGGCGGTTGCCGCGAGCAACCAGATCCAGAGCCGGAAGTGTTCGAGGCGGTTGCGACTGATCAGCGCCAATAGGGCGACGAGCGGCACCTGGAAGGCGAACAGCACGAGCAGGTTGCGGGTGACCGGTGCCAGGGCACGTTCGCGAGCCGGGATCTCAACGGGGGTCAAGGTGTGCACCGTCCGGCTCGATGAGCACCAGATGGTGGCCGAGTTCGATGGTGCCGGTGCACAGGGTCATAGCCCCGACGCCAAGCATCATCTCCCGTTCGCGACGCACAGTTCTCAACACCTCGACGTCTCGTTCGATGCCCCCCGGCTGGGGACGGGTGACCATCGCGCAACGATCGATCTGCTTGACCACGTCGAGTTCCACGCAACCGTTGGCTTCGTCGGTCGCCGCAGCATCGTGGCCGAGCCGGATTCGCCGGCCGAGCAGCCCGTCGACCGTCACGCTGTCGACCACGACGTTGGGTCGGAAGCGGCGCACGTCCCAACGTCGAATGTCTCCGGTGGCGATCAGGCTCAGCTGCGTGCGGGTGGAGTCGTGGTACGAACCGGCAGGGCCCTCCCAAGCTCTCACCGCACTGCTGTCGTCCTCCGGGTCGATGGCCAACTCGTAGCGGCTGGGATGGTCCGTCGGCGCGACCAGTTCCACCGGGCGGCCGATCCACGCCGACAACGTCGCCGCGTCGGTGGTGCGTGTGCCGTCGGGCAGTTGTACCTCGGCGTGGCCGTCGGAGCGCAGCACGCCGGTGGCGAACAGCAGCACAGGGTCGCGTCGCGCTGTGAGCACCACCCCGGTGGCGGTGTCGCGCAAGGCGTGCGAGCGGTCGCCGATGATGCCGTGGTCTCCGACCGTGGCTGTGGTGATCGACTCGCCCTGCAGTGACTTCACCGGGTAGCGGTAGAGGCCGACGATCTTCACTTCGCTGATTGTGTCATGCCTGGCCGGTGCCTCCCGGTCGCTAGAAATAGGTTCGTGCAACGTGCGGGATGTGGTCGCTTCGCCCCCTCGCCCACCGGCGACCTGCACCTCGGCAACCTGCGCACCGCATTGATCTCATGGTTGCTGGCGCGCCAAGACGGCGCCGCGTGGATCGTGCGGATGGAAGACCTCGACCCCGTCACCTCCTCAACGGACTTTGCGAGATCCCAACTCGCCGACCTGGCGGCGCTCGGGATGGTGTCGGATCGGGACGTCGTTTACCAGTCCCAGCGATTCGCCTTGTACCGCGACGCGATCGCCACACTGCGCGCCGCCGGGGTGGTGTACGAGTGCTACTGCACCCGCCGCGAGATCCGCCAGGCGGCCACCGCGGCGCACCCAGCGCCTCATGGCGAGCTACCCGAAGGCGCCTACCCGGGTACATGTCGCCGGCTCGATCAGGCCAGTCGGATGCGCTTGCAGGGTGATGGTCGGAGACCGGCGCTGCGCCTGTTGTCTGAGGCCGGGTCGATCGACTTCACCGACCTAATCGGTGGCGCCATGTCGGGTCTGGTGGACGATGTGGTGCTGCAGCGCAACGATGGTGTTCCGGCGTACAACCTGGCTGTCGTGGTCGACGACGCCGATCAGGGTGTGACCCAGGTGGTGCGCGGAGACGACCTGGCATCGTCGACACCCCGCCAGATCGAGCTACAACGGCTGCTGGGGCTGCGGACGCCGCAGTATGCGCACGTGCCGCTGGTGCTAGGGCCCGATGGCTCTCGGCTGGCCAAGCGCGACGGTGACGTGACACTCGCCAGGTTGGCTGCCCGCGGGGTCACCGCTGGCCAGGTGCTGGCCCGCCTCGGCGCCAGCCTCTTCGACTCCGATGATGGCGGCGTTCGCCGGTCCGTCACGATCGACGAGTTGCTCGCCAGGTTCTCCGTGGCGCAGTTGCCCACCACCCGGTGGAGACTGTCGGCGGCCGAGTTGAACGGTGATGATCTGCCACGATCTCTGCCACGATCTCAGCCATGACCGACGAACTGCGCCAGTTGTTCCGCTACGAGGGGGCTGTCGACGATCGTGAGGGAATCCGCGAGATCGCCTCCGAGGTGCTGCTCACCTCGTTCTGGACGGCGGAGTTCTGTGCGACGGTGATCCGTGCGGCGGAGGCCGTGGGGGTGTTCGAACCACACGACGACGACCCTGTTCCAGGTCATGAGGTCTCGCTGGCGGTGATCAGCCCGATGCTGTTCAACGCAGTGGAGCAGGATCTGGGGATGCGGATCTGGCCGCGGCTGCGCCAGTTCTGGCCGTACGTCGACTATCACGGGCTGCGCGATGCGTTCGTGATCCGTTATGCGCTCGGCGAGCAGGAAGAGCTGCGGATTCATCATGATGTCGCCCAGGTGTCGGCCTCGGTGAAGCTGAACGACGGTTACGAGGGTGCTGAACTGGACTTTCCGCGCCAGCATGTGACCAATGCAACGGCCGCCGTCGGCGAGATGTTGGTGTGGCCGTCGCTCGTCACCCACCCGCACCGCACCAATCTTCTGCGTAGCGGCGTGAAATATGCGCTGACCGTGTGGTTCGAGGTGCCGACGTTCGGGGAGTGACCAGCTTTGCCGGCCCGGCTTCGATAGCCTGTCCGCGAAACGGCAGCAGCATATTCGAAGGCCGCTGCATCCGACGTAGCAAGGCGAAGCCAAACCATCATGGAACACCGCCGCAGCACACGCAGCTTGTTGTTGATTCTCCCGCTGATCCTGGCGGCTGGGCTCGCATCGTGTTCCCGCACTCAAAGCACCGTCTCGGCGCAGCGTCCTGACGCCACGGTGACGGTCTCGCCTCTTCCGGCAGCGGTTGCGTCCTCCACGAACACGATCGCGGCGTCGACGACGGGTACCACGACACCGGCTGATCCGTCCACGGTCGCCACGGCTGCCGAGGGCTCAACCACAACCGAAGCGCCGACGACTACGGCAGCCGCACCGGAAACGACTGTCGCTGATGCACCGCCGCCGACCCTGCCATCCAACGTGCACAAGGCCGATTGGGCGCCACAGGAGATCCAAGCAGTCGGCTCGCGCAGCGGTGCGTCCACCGCCGCGCTACAACAACGCCTGATCGACCTTGGCTTCTGGGTGCCGCCCCCGGACGGCAAGTACGGTTTCGCCACCACCCAGGCGGTGATGGCCTTCCAGAAATACGCCGGGCTCCCGGCCAACGGGCGCGTAGACAGCGACACTGCGTTCGCGCTCACGTTCTTCTCCGAGAAGGCTCACGGCACAGCCAATGCCGGCACCATGGTGGAGGTCGACAAGGCAAAGCAGTTGCTCTTCATCGTCGTCGATGGCCAGACGTTGTGGGCGTTCAACACCTCTACCGGTTCCGGCATTGCCTACTCGGCCATCAACCACAACGATCCAACCATCACCGAGACCGGCGACGCTCAAACACCTAACGGTCTGTACAAGACCACTCGCGAACGTTCGACCGGCTGGTGGGACGGCGACCTCGGCAGCATCTACCGACCGAAGTACTTCAACGGCGGCATCGCCGTCCATGGCATGACCAACGTGCCCAACCATCCGGCTTCGCACGGCTGCGTTCGGGTCAGCGTGCCGGCGATGGACTTCATCTGGGACTCGAACCTGGTGCCGCTGCGAACGATGGTGTGGGTGCACAGCTGAGGCCTCAGGGCCGGATCGCTGCATTGGCGCCGCGCTTGCAACCCGAGCGGGCGCCGCGGGCTGCTCGGTAGCCTCGAAGCATGCGCGCCACGTCGATCGGCCACGCCGGAATTCTGGTCGATACCAGCGCCGGGTCCATCCTGTGCGACCCCTGGTTCGTTCCGGCGTTCTTCGGTTCGTGGTTCGTGTTCCCGCGCAACGATCAGCTTCCGGCCGGGCTACTCGAACGCATCGAGCACCCCACCTACCTCTATATCTCGCATCTTCACGGCGATCATCTCGACGAGTCGTGGTTGGCCGAGCACGTCGATCGTGACGTGACCGTGCTGCTGCCCGGCTATCCGACTCGCGAACTGGAACGCAAGTTGCGTTCGTTCGGATTCTCCAACTTCGTGCGCACCCACGACGGTGAACCGGTGCAGCTCGGCAGCGATCTGGAGATCGCGATCCACGTCGAGACCAGCATCACCGACGGCCCCGGCGGCGACTCGGCGTTGGTCGTCGACGACGGCACCGCGGTGCTCGTCAACCAAAACGACTGCCGTACCAGTGATCTGCAGGCGTTGCGCCACCACGGCAGCGTCGACCTGCACTGGCTGCAGTACAGCGGGGCGATCTGGTATCCGATGGTCTACGACGAAACGCCGCAGAGGATGCGTCAACTCGTCGACGCGAAGGTCGACAGCCAGCTGACTCGGGCGATGCGCTACGTGGAAGCGATCGACGCCAGGGCCGTGGTCCCGAGCGCCGGACCGCCGGCGTTCCTCGACCCCGAACTGTTCGGGTTCAACATGGTCACCGGTGACGAACTGAGCATCTTTCCAGACCAAAGGGTGTTCATGGATCGCCTGGCATCCGTGGGCCGAACCGGTGTGCTGGCCATTCCCGGCACCGAGATCGAGGTACGCGACGGCGAGATCACCACCACCCATCCGATGGCTGAAGCCGATGTCGCGGCGATCTTCTCCGACAAGGCCGGGTACCTCCGCAGCTATCAGGCCGACTGGTTGCCGTGGCTCGATGAGCTACACGCCAACTGGCACCGGCCGACGGCCGACCTGTTGTCCACCTTGCAGGAGTGGTGGGTTCCGTTACTGGCGATGGCACCGACGTTGCGCGCCGGCGTTGGTCAGGCGTGTCTGTTGCGTGCCGGCGACGACTCGATCCTGATCGATTTTCCGAACGGCGAGGTGCGCGCTCATGCCGGGGAACCGTATGGGTTCAGCTTCCAGTTCCAGCGCGAACTCGTGGAGACCGTCACCGCCGACCTCGCCGTCGATTGGAGCAATGCGCTGTTCCTGTCATGCCGGTTCAAGGCGTGGCGTGCCGGCTCCTACAACGAATACCTCTACAACTTCTTCAAGTCGTTGTCGCCGGAGCGGATGCGCCGCGCCGAGTCGGAGGCCAAGCACAAGCTCGATCCCGAGCAGCGCGGCATCGCCGCCGAAGAGATCCGCCTCGGCGACTACATCGTCGAACGCACCTGCCCGCACCGCCATGCAGATCTGACCGTGTTCGGTGAGGTGGAGGGCTGCGAACTGGTGTGCACGTTGCACGGCTGGCGATTCGACCTGGAGACCGGCAAGTGCCTGACATCGGACGACCGTGCGCTGCGGGTGCGCCGGGCCGCGCCGGAAGATTGAGGCCGGGCGCTAGAGCCGGCCGATCAGCTCGCGCGGTCCGGTAGCGGCGTTGGCGAGTCGGGCGGGCCAGGTCGGGCCGCCGGCGGGTCGGGCGGTTGGCAGGTGCTCAGGCGACCGGCGGGTCGGTGAACTGCTGACCGGAGCGCGACACGTGCTCGGTCCATGTGCCACCGTCCCAGTAGCGCAGGTCGAAGCGGGCTGCCGGATCGGCGTACCAACCGGCCGGGACTGCGGGTGGCGTGGCCTGTGCCTGAGCCTGAGCCTGAGGTTGCGGCTGGTAGGTCTGGGTCGGTTGCGGCTGATATGTCGGGGCGGACTCGGCAATCGGAGCCATCGGCGCAGCCGCAGTGGCGGCGCTTGCTGTTTGGGCGGCGGGCGCCTGTCCCCAGCCGGCAGGCTCGCCGACCGACGAGGCCGCACCGGTGGACGAACTGCTGGAGCCGGACGAACTGCTCGAACCGCCAGCGGACCCGGCGCCGGACGCGCCGGACGCGTCGGTTGCGGAGCCAGACTTGCCAGATGCCGCGCGGCACAAGAACGCGGTTACATCGGTGCCGGTGTTGACGATGCCGGCTACCTCCCAACCATCGGCGGACCTCTCCGTGAGCTTGGTAGCCAGGGAGGCGGAGTCGTAAGTGGAAACGCTGACGGTGATGAATTCCTGCGGCATGCGCAGGAGCGTAGTTCGCTGTGCAGGAGGGTTGTGCACGGTCCGCCAACCGAATGTGCAAGGACCCGAATGCAATCACCAGGTCGACTGGTCAGCTGGGCATCACCAGGCTGTTGATGTTGGTGCCCGATGGCGAACCGTCGTAGGTCAACTGGCCGTCGCGCAGTGCCAGCAATCGTTCCACGTGGGTGACGAACGACAGCTCATGGGTGGCGACCAGCAGCGTGGCCCCACTGTCGGCCGCCTCGTCGAACAGTTCGAGCAACGCCATCTTGCCGCTGGAGTCGAGTCCGACGAACGGCTCATCCACCAACAACAGGCTGAACGGCCGCACGCAGGCGAGCGTGATCGCCGCCTTCTGGCGTAGGCCACGGCTGAAGGTGGTGGGGATGTCGTCGCGGCGGTCGGTGAGTCCCATCGATACCACCAGGCGCTCCGCCTTGTCCTGCCAGTTCTCCACCCCGTGCAACCGCGCGACGTATTCGAGGTGCTCCCACAGCGAGAGGTCGTCGTAGAACGTGGGATTGTCGCTCAACCACGTCAGTGCTCGACGGGCGGGTTCGCTGCCGGATTCGTGGCCGAGCACCGTCACGGTGCCGTCCGACGCATCGAGCAGCCCGGCGGCCATCTTCAACAACGTGGTCTTGCCGCTGCCGTTGTGGCCGACGAGTCCGACGATCTGACCGGTCGGCACGTCGAGGTCGAGTGGCTCCAATGCCGGACGATCGCCGTATGTCTTGGTCAGGCCGCGCGTCGCCAGCGCGGTGTTCGTTCCCGGTGCCTTCATGGCATTCTCCTCTGCTGGGCCGTCTGGGCGCGCCCGTCGGCCATGAACTGCTTGAACATGCGCTTGAGGTCATCGCGCTTGCGCACCCACCAAGCGGTGCCGATGACGATGAGCATCGTGCCGATGGCGCCGCGGATCGCGGCACCCACCGTGCTCTGGCCGCGTACCGCCGCCTGCCGTACGAGCAGGATGTTCAGCGTCGCCGCGGCACTCACGACGAGCGGTATGGCGATGCGCATCGCACTGCTGAACCCGGCCATCTCCGGCGGCAGGAACGCCTGCTGGTTGGAGGATGCGAACGGGTCGGGCATGTCGCGCACAATGCTGAC
>JBDSMK010000425.1:0-5432 GCA_039915905.1 Ilumatobacteraceae bacterium | reverse complement strand
CGCGATTCGCTCCGAGGCGTCACGACGATTCGCCACAGCACTACCTCGGGCGCGACGGAGTCCATGATCTGGACTCGGTGGTTGCGGCGATCGTCGCACAGCCGGCGATGCCCACCTTCATCGCTGCCACGATGGCCCAGTCGCTGCTCGGGACCACATCGTCGGACGTCGTCGGACCGTTGGCTGCCGGGTTCGTCAAGAGTGGATTCGATGTGCGAACGCTGGTGCGCTCCACGCTGCAGGCGGGCCTCGCCGGATCCACCGAACCCGTAGTGCTCGGTCCGGTTCGCTGGTTGGTCGCTGCCCAACGAGTCACCGGCGCAACAGTGCTCGATGGCGGACGAGCCAATCCGGGTGGAGCCGATCGGAGGCTGCCACTTCTGTCTAATGCGGGGCAGGTGCCGATGATGCCGCCGAACGTGGCCGGGTGGCCCGGTGGCGCGGCCTGGTTCGGTTCCGCGAGCCTGGTGGCGCGGTGCAATCTGGCGATGCTCGTGGCCAGGTCGACCGTCGCCGACTCACCGGTGATGCAGGCGGCGCGAGGCAGTGATCCAGCGGCGCTGGCGCAGGCGCTGTCGTTGCCGTCGAGTGGGTTCGGACCTGCCACCAGCGCGGCGCTGAGCATCGCCCCGCCTGGTGTGCAACGTCTGGCTCTGGCGCTGACCTGCCCGGAGGTGATCGTCGGATGAACGACATCAGACTTTCCCGCCGTCATTTCCTGCGCCTCGGTGCCGGCACCATCGTGGTCGTCGGGCTTGGAGCATGCAGCTCCTCCGGGGCAAATGACTCCGGTCCATTGGGCACCGCCGGCCCCCTGGGCACGACGCGCAGTTCCGTACCGGGCAGTTCCGTACCGGGCAGTTCCGTACCGGCTGGCTCGACGGTGCCCGGTGCAGCCGGTGCGCGCCGCCTTGTGATCGTGCAGCTGAACGGCGGAAATGACGGTCTGAACACGCTGATCCCACACGATGGCCGCTATCACGATGCGAGGCCGAGTCTGGCAATCGCCGATGCGGATCTTGTCGGGCTCGCCGGCACCTCCGAGGTGTCTTTCCATCCCGGTCTTGCTGCGCTGGCACCGATGTGGACCGCCGGCAAGCTGGCCGTGGTGCGCGGCATCGGCTTCTCGAACCCGAACCGTTCACACTTCGTGTCGATGGACCGCTGGTGGCGGGCCGATGACGTGCATGCTCCAGGATGGTTGGGTCGGGTGCTCGACAGCATGGCGAGCGAACCGGCACCGCTCTACGCGACATCGCTCGGTGGGGGAGCGCCGCTGTTGTCCGGCGCTCACAGGCAGGGTGCCGCTGTCGGCTCCGCTGGCGGGTTCACGTTCGGAGCGCTCGACCCGCGGGCGATCGGTGCGCTTTCGGCGCCGGCCAGTGCGGTGCCGCTGGTGGCTCTCGCCCAGCACTCGTTTGCCCGAACGGTGGGCGCGGTGGCCGATTTCGACAAGGCGATGAAGTCGCCGGACGCGACCGGGGATACGACCGACTCCGAACGTGAGGGTGGCGCGACGCTGGTCGGCGGTCTCGACCTTGCGGCGAAGTTGCTGGTCAGCGATGCCGGCACTCAGATCGTGGTGGTCAGCGCGTCGGGCTTCGACACCCACAGCAACCAGGCTCCGACACAGGCCAAGTTGCTAACCGACCTCGCCGCCGGCGTCAGCAAGTTCTTCGACGAGATGACCGCCGCCAAACTCGACGTGCTACTTGTGACCGCCAGCGAGTTCGGCCGGCGGGTACAGGAGAACGGAAGTGCTGGCACCGACCACGGAGCCGGCAACGTGTCGTTCGTCGCCGGTCCGGGGGTGAAGGGCGGCCTGTATGGCGAGATGGACCTCGGCGACCTGCTCGACGGCGATCTGCGGCCGAATGTGGACCCGCGGGTGATGTACACCGCGTGTCTCGACTGGATCGGGGCAGACCCGGTGGCTGTGCTCGGCAAGCGCTACGACGACGTCAAGTTGTTGTCGGTTTGATCGTCGCCGGTCCCGTCGTCGCCGTCGCCGGACTCGCCGCCGCCGTCGGACTCGCTGCGGCCGTCGGACTCGCTGCGGCCGTCGGTCTCGGACGCGGTCGCGGACGCGGACGCGGACGCGAATTCGGCCTCGCTCTCGAGCCGCCGCCGCCGGCGGTTGCGCACCGCCGAAATCGATAGACCGACCAGCAACGCCAACAGGATTGCCGTGGCAGCAGCCCACATCGTTCGCTGCTTGCCGAGATCGGCCGAGCGGGCAAGTTCGGAAGTCACCTTCGCCGCTGCTGTGTTTGCCGCCACTGAATCGCCACGGGCCAGCGCGGCGCGGCCAGCATCGAGCGTTGCCGTCAACTCGGAGCCGATCAAGCCGACCTGCTCGAGCAGGCTGCGACCGGAGCGCTCCGCGGCGGCGGCGTTGAGCAGCGAGTCGGCGGCAGCCAGTTGATCGTCCATCGTCGTCGCCACCGTGGCGATGTCTGCGGCTGATTCGTACTGTTGGCGCAGGCCGTCGAATGGCACGATGCCCAGCTCCGCGGTTCGCTGCGAGAGCAGATCGCGGTCGTGCAGCACCCCATTGGCGGCCGCTATCGCCGACGTCGCCTCAGCGAACTTCCAGGCCTGCATCGCCAGGCGCACCTGCGCCGGTGGGCCCCAGGTGCTGCCGGCCGTGCGCAGTTGCTCCAAGGCGGCGCGGGCGGCGGTGCGAGCCGTCAGTTCGGTGGCCTGTTCGGGTGTCACCACGTATTCGGCGAACAACGCATCTGCCGACGAAGACACGCCGGTTTCATCGACCAGGTCGAGGAACCTGCGCCAATCGGTGGAGCCGGACGGTCCAACCGGAGCCGCATAGGTGGGTGCATGGTCGGCTACGGCGCCGAACACCTTGCGCATCGCGGTGACACCCAGCTCGTCGACGATCTGGTGCATCACCGACCACGACGTGTTGTAGCCGTATGCCTCCACCTCGTCGGCGCCGACGGTCAACTTGGGGTCGCCCCAGCTGTTGAGCACGATCTTTCCCGGATCGCTGACGGGCACCGCTGCCGGTTCCCGACCTGTCGCTCCGAGCGCGTTGACCGCCAGGTTGCTGTAGGTCTGGGCAAGGCCCTCGTTGAGCCACCGGTCGGTGAACCAGGTGGCGGAGAACCAGGCGTGGGAGAGCTCGTGGAGCACGACCTCCTGATCGAGCTTCTCGCCGATCTCGATCTGTCTTTGGGCTGCGCTGAACCATCCGGCGTATCCGTAGAGGTACGGGGTGTACGCCTCACGCACGGCGACCGTGCCGTCCACCGGCCACGGTTTGCCAATCAGCGTGGCCAACTGGCCTACGCCGCTGTGGATCTGGGCGCTGACGAAGTCGGTCCACGCGGTGTCGCCCGGCCAGGACTGCAAGATGAACTGCTCACCTGCGGCTGCCTGCGCCGGTGTGGAGGTCAGCGCGGCGTCGTTGCGAGCCGAGACGAACAACTCGAAGTCGGTGGGTTGTTGGATGTCGGTTGCGGTGTACACGGCGTTTCCATTGGCCTCGGTGCGCTGGGCAGTTGCGCCGAAGGTGTCGACGGTGAACTGGTCCGGCACGACCACCCGCACGGTCACTGCGCCGTTGTCGCCCACGCCGTATGCATTGACCGAGGCATAGGCGGCAGTGACCCGCGACGGGTTGGCGCTACGCGGTGGCCGGCCGGTGATGTCGTAACCGATCAACAGGTGAGCAGATTGACCTGCGAACAGTCGCTCCGGGAACGTCACGTTGTAGAGCAGGTACTCGGCGCTGTGCGGCGCCGGGGTGGTGGTGATCCCCGCCTCGCGGCCGGCGTCGTCGTGGGCCGTCGGGTTCGCTGCGCCTACGGGCACGGGCAGCGAGAAGCCTGTGAAGTAGGCGCGCTGTAGCACCTCACCGTTGCGCCGGTCAGCGACGGTGTTGGTGAGATGCATGTCGACGAGCACGTGTACCACCCCGGCGACAGCATCCACGGTGTAAGTCGTGTCGCTGGCAGTGTCCAGACCCTGGTCGGCGAAGGCCGGTCGCACTGTTGCGACCGCGGTTGCCACCGCGCCGGCGGTTAGACCCAGTATCGCCGCGAGGAAGACGGCGAGCAGTCTCCTGGGCATCGTCTCTGTATATCCGATGACGGCTCGCAGTGCTGTGGGGCTTGCCCCTCGGGATGGCAGAATTGATTCATGCCGATGCGACAGGAGTGCCGCAACTTTGAAAGTCGTACCTACGCGAACGGAGACACTGTCCGCAAGTGCAACCTCGACCTCGCCCCGGATGCGCCGTGGCGATGCCCGGACAAGTGCTCCGCGTTCGCCCCGCGAAGAGACGCCGGGTGGGCGTACGGCAGCATGGTCAGCCCCACGTCCCCGGCCGACCCCCCTGGCCTCGTCGACGGCTCTGCGGCCGCGGTGCTCGACGAAGCGGAAGACGTCCTCAACGCGATCGGACCGTCGTTGATCGCCGAAGTGCAGGCCGAGCAGGTGCGCCTCGCAGCTCGCCAACAAGGCTGGCGGCGAATGTTCCGGCGTCGCACACGATGAACGAGCTGCATCCCAACGCTCGCCGAGTGGTGGAGGCCGGAGCGGCGCTCGGGTTGGAGATCGAGCCGCGCCAGTTCCCTGAGGGCACCAAGACCGCGGCCGATGCTGCTGCGGCGATCGGTGTCGATGTCGGCCAGATCGTCAAGAGCCTCATCTTCTCCGTGGATGGTGAAGTCGTGCTGGCCTACGTGAGCGGCAAGAACCAGTTGGCCGAGGGCAAGCTCGCAGCAGCAGCAGGCGGCACGAAGTGCGCCAGGGTGGATGCCGACGCCGTGCGCCAGGCGACTGGCTTCCCGATCGGCGGAGTGCCCCCGTTCGGCCATGCGACTGCTCTGCGTGTGTTCATCGACCCCGATCTGCTGGCCTACGACGAGGTGTGGGCAGCTGCCGGTACGTGGAACGACGTGTTCGCGGTCGCGCCTGCCGATCTGGTCCGGGCCAGCAGCGGAACGGTGGTCGACCTCAAGCGTTGAGCCGAGCCGTTGCCGCTGGGCTGCTAGGCGCCCTGGTAGGTGGCTAGGTCGATTCCCAGCTTTTCCAGGCGAGCCTTCAGCCACACTGGCGTTTCGTGTGGCTCTCCGGCGCGAATCGACGTCACCTGCTCGCCATCTTCGGCCCACACATGGCAGGTGTTGAGATTCATCGCGATTGCCCGCTCGCGTCCCTCCGGGGTAGCCATCGCTTTCATCGGGTTGCCGCTGGATGCCGCTTCAGCCATCCGGAATGACCACATCGACTGGATCGCCACGGGGGCCATCGCCTGTAGCAGAGCGGTGGTGTGGGTGCAGCCTCGGGGGCCGCCGAACAACTCGCGGACCTTGTTGATGAAGCCACGCGAGATCGACAGCCCCACCAGGGCCTGGTAGTTCTCCTCGATCCGCGGACAGGCTGCGTGCGGGTGGATCTCCAACTTG
>JBDSMK010000405.1:0-3396 GCA_039915905.1 Ilumatobacteraceae bacterium | reverse complement strand
GACTCTGCTGTGTTGGGCATGGCTCACCGCGGCCGGCTCAACGTGCTCGCGAATCTGATGGGCAAGAGCTATGAGAAGATCTTCCGTGACTTCGAGGGCCACGTCGACCCCACCTCGGTGCAGGGTTCCGGCGACGTCAAGTACCACCTCGGTGCCACCGGGAAGTACGAGAGCCCGTCCGGCGCCGACATCCGCGTCGAGCTGGCCGCCAACCCGAGCCACCTGGAAGCGGTCGGTCCGGTCGTGTTGGGGATGGTCCGTGCGATCCAGGACCGTATCGAGCCGCCTCTGGCGTTCTCGTCTCTGCCGGTGCTGATCCACGGCGACGCGGCGTTCGCCGGCCAGGGCATCGTGGCCGAGTGCCTGGCGATGAGCGACATCAATGGCTACCGCGTCGGCGGCACGATCCATCTGATCATCAACAACCAGATCGGTTTCACGACCAGCCCGATCTTCGCTCGCAGTTCGAACTACTGCAGTGACGTGGCCAAGACGGTGCAGGCCCCGATCTTCCATGTCAACGGCGACGATCCCGAGGCGTGCGTACACGTGGCCGAACTGGCCTACCAGTACCGCCAGAGGTTCCACAAGGATGTCGTCATCGACATGGTCTGCTACCGCCGCCATGGGCACAACGAAGGCGACGACCCGAGCTACACGCAGCCGTTGATGTACAAGGCCATCGCCGAGCGACGCAGCGTGCGCAAGCTCTACGTCGAAGGGTTGGTGAAACGCGGCGAACTCACGGTCGACGAGGCGGAGAAGGCGCTCGACGACTTCCACATGAAGCTGCAGTCGGCACTCGACCAGACCCGTGAGAACGCGCCGGTGGAAACCAAGGTGGCTCGGCCACCGAAGCCTCGCGGGGTTCTGCCGCACGTATCCACTGGCGTGAGCCGCGAGATGCTGGACCACATCTTCGACCATCTCACGGAGTACCCCCAGGATTTCACGCCGCACCCGAAACTGGTGCGCCAGTTCGAAACCCGCTCCAAGCTGTACCACGACACGGGGGAGGTGGCGTGGGCCACGGCGGAACTGCTCGCATTCGGTTCGCTGGTGATGGAGGGCACCTCGGTTCGACTCGCCGGAGAAGATACGCGGCGTGGCACCTTCGTGCAACGGCACGCCGCACTGATCGACTACGAGAACGAGAACGTTTGGATTCCGACCGCCGATCTGGCGGTTGAGCCGGCCCGCTTCTGGGTCTACGACAGCCTGCTCAGCGAGTTCGCCGCGCTTGGCTACGAGTACGGCTATGCGCACATCAACCACGATGCGCTGGTGCTGTGGGAGGCGCAGTTCGGCGACTTCGCCAACAGCGCGCAGGTCATCATCGACCAGTACCTAGTTGCCGCAGAAGACAAATGGGGCCAGCAGAACGGTCTCGTGATGCTGCTCCCGCACGGCTACGAGGGTCAGGGGCCGGAGCACTCATCGGCACGCATCGAGCGCTTCCTCACACTGTGCGCCGAGGACAACATCCAGGTGTGCAACGCCACCACGGCGGCGCAGTACTTCCATTTGCTGCGCCGGCAGGTGCGCCGCGACGTGCGCAAGCCGCTTGTCATCTTCACACCTAAGTCGCCGCTGCGGATGAAGCAGAGCCATTCACGGATCGAGGAGATGACCACCGGTTCGTTCGAGGAGGTGCTCGACGATCCGTTCGTCGTCGATGCCGCATCCATCCACCGGCTGGTGTTCTGCAGCGGCAAGGTGGTCTGGGACGCGATGGCCGAGCGCGATAAGCGCAATGCACCGGTCGCTGTGATCCGCATCGAGCAGCTCTATCCGTTCCCCGTAGAGCGCTTGCTGGAGGTACTCGAGCGCTATCCGAACGCACGAGAGCTCACTTGGCTGCAGGAGGAACCAGCCAACATGGGCCCGTGGAACTTCGTCGAGGCGCGCACCTGGAGGCTCAAGGAGCGCGGCTACGAACTGCGCCACGTGGCCCGAGTGGAGAGCGGCAGCCCCGCCACGGGAACGAAGGCGATCCACGATCAGGAGCTCACAGATCTGATGGAGGAGACGTTCGCCGGGTTGTGACCGGCAGATCAGTCGTCCGAGGTTGGCTCAGCTCCAGCCGAGCGCGTTGCGCAGGTCGGCGATGGCCTGTTCGCCGGATATCACCTTGATGGTGGTCATGCCAATAGCCGCCGCAGGCTTGAGGTTGATGCCGAGATCGTCGAGGAAGATGCACTCGTGGGGCTGCACCTCGAGCATCCGGCAGGCCATCTCGTAGAAGCTCGGCTCCGGCTTGCGGACCCCGACCTTGCTCGACTCCACGACCACGTCGAAACGCTCCATGATCTCTGCGATGGTGCTGTCGCGCTCTGAGGACTTGTGTTCGCCGCCGATGTTGTTGGTCAGGCAGGCGGTCTTGTAACCGGCGGCCTTGACCTCGTCCAGCAGTTCGACGACATCGTCGCGTATCTCGCCCGACAGCAGCGCGAGAACATCGGCGCCAGGCACACGGTGACCAAGCGCCTCGCTTTCGTCGCCGAATGCGTCATCGAACTCGGCCGCGGTGATGTCGCCGCGCTCCAACCTGGCCCAGGCGTTGTCGTGGGGGTTGGTGGCGTTCACGGTGCGCAACCGGTCGAGCGGGATGCCCTTGTCGGTCTCGTAGCGGTTGAACGCCTCGAACGGACTGGAGAGGATCACGCCGCCGAAATCCCATAGCACTGCCTTGATCATCGCGGCGATAGTAATCGCCGCGGAGCGCGACGCACCGATGCCCATCCGCCGCGATGGGTCGGTTACGTGCTTGACTAGCGAAGAGTTATGCCACATCACGTCGTCGTCGATGGATCGAATCTCGCTACCGAGGGCCGATCCATGCCCAGTCTCCAACAGCTCGATGAAGCTGTCCGCGCCTACATGGAGGTGGACCCCGATGCATTGATCACCGTGGTGGTCGACGCCACGTTCGGGCACCGCATCGACGGCAAGGAGGTAGCCGCTTTCGATGCTGCGGTCGCCAACAACGAGATCGTTGCTCCGCCGGCCGGCGCCGTGGGCCGCGGCGATGCCTTCGTGCTGAGCATCGCCAACAAGGTCACCGCCACGATCCTGACAAACGACAGCTATCAGGAGTTCCACGGTGAGTACCCATGGGTCTTCGACGAGGGACGATTGATCGGCGGCAAGCCGGTTCCGCACATCGGCTGGGTGTTCGTCAACAGGATCCCGGTGCGCGGCCCGTTGAGCCGAAAGTCGGTGTCGGAGACGAAGCGCAAGAACGGCCGGCGTTCGCAGGGCGAGGTGCGTCAGGGCAGCGCCGAGGCGAGCAAGCCGATGCCTGTTCCCACCAAATTGCCTCCTGGCGCCGTGCTCAAGCGTCGCGGCGATCAGCCGGCGACTGCTGGCTCGGCAGCGGCGTCGGGTGCTTCGCAG
>JBDSMK010000395.1:0-4026 GCA_039915905.1 Ilumatobacteraceae bacterium | reverse complement strand
CGCGCCGAGCACCTCGCCCATTTCACCGACGGCCGACGACAACCCGCCTGCGCCACAGTCGGTGATCGCGGTGTACAAGCCATCGGCATCGGCAAGCACGTCAATCACCAGCTTTTCCACCACCGGGTCGCCGATCTGCACACTGGCGCCGGCCACCTCACCGGTCGCAGCATCCATCGCTCGGCTAGAAAACGTTGCGCCGCGGATGCCGTCGCGGCCTGTACGGCCACCGATCACCACGACCCGGTCGCCGGAGTGAGGCCCGGTAAGCTCGGTCGCCGGGACAGCCGCAGTGCCGATGCATCCGCATAACACCAGCGGGTTGGCGGTGTAGTCGGGGTCGTACAGCACCGCACCAGCGACGGTCGGCAGACCGATCTTGTTGCCGTAGTCGGCCACCCCGGCGACCACACCGGCAGCGATCCGCGTCGGGTGCAACACACCGTCGGGCAGTTGGTCGTCGGGCAGGTCCGCCGGGCCGAAACACAGCACGTCGGTGACCGCGATAGGGCGATGGGCCGCGCCCATCACATCACGGATCACCCCGCCGACACCTGTATTGGCACCTCCGAAAGGCTCCACCGCGCTCGGATGGTTGTGGGTCTCGGCCTTCACCGCCAGCGTCCGCTCCGGAGTGAAGGAAACGATGCCGGCGTTGCCGACGAACGCGCTGATCACCCATGGTGCGCCGACCCGGTCGGTGGCATCATGCAACTGGCGCAGCAGCGGCGTCACCGCGGTGCCGTCGGCCAAGCGAATATCGGCGCGGAAAGTAGTATGCGCGCAGTGTTCACTCCATGTCTGGGCGAGGGTTTCCAGTTCGGCGTCGGTCGGCTGTCGGCCGATATTACGGAAGTAGGCGGCGATCGCGTTCAGCTGATCCAGGTCGAGCGACAGGCCACGTTCGTGCCCGAGCTCTACGAGTGCATCGTCGGCGAGCTCGGTGATGGCAACCCTCTCCACCGCCGGCACATCGCCGCCGGGTACCGCCCACGCTGCCAGTGGGGCGTCGATCGACCAGTGCTCGATCACTGAATTTGCCAGCAGGCGGCGTACCAGCCGATCGAGCTCAGCCGCGGGCTGCACGCCGTGCACCCTGTAGCGGCGGCCGCTGGTGACCGCGACGCGACGCCCCACGCGGGCCGCGGCACGTTCGAGCTCGGCCCCAGCGGAGTCGGTAACGCCGGGGCGTAACAGAACATCGATTACATGGCTGCCAGCTTCGAGCCTAATGCCGGCGTAGATGTCGTCGAAAGCGACCGTTTGCAGCAACGAGTCGACCAGCAGATCGGTCAGCGTCTCATCGAGTTCGCCACACACCGAATACAGATCAGCGATGTCGATGGTGACCCCGCGGTAACCCAACGCCGCTGCCGCCGCGGTCAGCGCTATGGCCCGGGGATCTACACCCAACGCAGTGACGGTCAGCACACGGTCAGACTGCATACCGGCAGGCTGGGCAAGCTCGCTGAGAGACCCAAGTGACGGCACCTTGGCGACCGTAGCCAATGAACCTTGCCCGACCCACGTAGATGTACAAAACGTTCACGCTCGGAATCGGCCGAGGATTTGCACCCCGACAGACAGGGCAGTCGTCCGGGTAGCCGGCTGCCGACAGGATCGGTTCGACCGAGCACACTGAGCAACCATGGAATACGGGATCTGCGTAGCGTCCAGGCCGGCTGACATCGACTACGTCGTCGAAGCGGAGCGACTCGGGTTCACCCACGCCTGGTTTGCCGATAGCCAAATGATCTGGAGCGACGCGTACGCGATGCTTGCTCTGGCAGCGGTGCGTACTTCGACCATCAAGATCGGTACCGGCGTGGCCGTTGCCGGCACACGGCTCGCGCCGGTCACCGCGGCGGCAATCGCAACGATCAACGAATTGGCCCCCGGCCGCGCGTTCTGCGGGATCGGCACCGGGAACACGGCAATGCGGATGATGGGCCATGCCCCGTTGCGGATCGCCGAGTTCGACGAGTACCTCGCCGCTCTCCGTCCACTGCTACGCGGCGAACAGGTCGAATACTCCTGGCGTGGCCACACCGCACCGATCATCCATCTCATGCCCGACGACGGCTTTGTCCGCTTCGATCCCCCACCACCGCTGTATGTGTCCGCGTTCGGTCCCCGCGCCCTCAAGTTGGCCGCCAAGTACGGTGATGGCCTGGTCACCTCGGCGGCCCCCGAGCCCGCCGCCATCGCCGGAGTGCGCAACACGGTGACCGAACTACACAATGCGCACGGACTATCAACTGAACGTTCCGCGTTCCCGATCTCGACGCTGACGACGATCGCCGTGCTCCAGCCCGGTGAAGCCGCCGACTCGGAACGGATCAAGACCCAGGTCGGCGCGTTCGCGATCGCCTCGCTGCATTACATCTACGAACAGCACGTGCAGTTCGGACGTCGCCCACCAGCCCACGTAGCCGACATCTGGGGCGACTACGTTGCCGCAATCGAGTCTGTGCCGGTCGAGCGCCGTCACCTGCGCACCCACCTCGGACACAACTGTTGGGTGATCCCCGAGGAAGAACGGTTCGTCACCAAGGAACTGATCGAGCGATCGTGCCTCGTCGGCAGTCCGCAGGGCCTCCGCTCACGAATCGCCGACCTGGAGAACGCAGGCCTCGATCAAATCGTCGTACTCCCACCCCTGGCCGCCAAAGAACAAGTGATCGGCGATATCGCCCGCGAACTCATCGCCACCGACCAGACAACGTCGTAAAAGGCGGCGAACTCGATCTGGCGACTAGACCTCATCCAACCTTCCTCCACGTGCCACAGCCGTCGCTGGTGAATCGGACATCCTTCGAGCGGATCTCCACAGTCGTCTTTCCGTTCGTATTGTTGTTGGCGACGATGTCGCCGAACGTATGCGTGAAGCCCCGATCGCGCTCCCAATAACAGTTGACGGATGACGGATCGCCGTCCGTGGACCACCGCCCCGCGGAGAGCTGTGAACCGACCGCCCAATCGCCATCGCCGAACGAATCAATGACGGGCGCACCCAAGAATGCAATCCAGTCCTTGCATCCATTTGAGTCAAACGCGACGTCAGTCGCCGCAATCTCCACGATCACCGGACCTGTGGAGTTGCCATTCGTGATGATGTCGCCGAACTCCCCGGACAAACCCTTGAGCCGCTGGAAATAACAGTTGAATCCCCCTGCCCCCTCCGTGCGATAGACGCCCGGTTGAATATCTTGGCCCACGATCTGCTGACCGTCACCGAACGACGGCAGGCTCGGCGCGGCTGTCGTAGTGGGCGGTTCTGCCATGGTCTCGGGTACCTCGGTAGTCGGCGGTTGAGTGGCCGGCGCCTGCGTGGCCGGCGCCTGCGTAGTCGGTACCACGGTCGCCGGCGTTGTGATCGAATCGGCCGTCGCCGGCAGTGTCGTCGTCGTTGTTGTCGTTGTCGTCCGGGGTTCAGTCCTCGCCGACGTCGACGCATGAGCAGCGGTCGTTGCCGAAACCGACCCGCTCGTCGTCGCGGTAGACGCTGTCGACTCGTCCTTGTCCTTCTTCGGTCCGGCGATTGCACCGACGATGCCCACTAGCAGGAACACGCCGATCGATATAGCCCACCACCTCTGCCACCATGGCCTCTTGCGTCGCTCCGGCAAAGGACCGACCGATGGCGACGACGGTGGCGGGTAAAACGAATCGCTCATCTCAGGACCCCATTCTGTCGCCTGCCCCCAGGTCGACGCCGCCGCTTACTGCCCGCCATTTCGGCGGACAATGGGAAGAGTAACTGACTAGCCGACCGCCGTGAACCGCATGGCGGATTCGACTCAGGTTGCCGAGGGGGGCCAAACCGTGCCACCGCACTTATCGCGTCGACCACAACGAGAACACCCGCGCCGCGGATCAGGACGAGTCATGAAAGGCTCGCACCCGATGAGGAGGTGCGGAGTTCGGCGAGACAATGCCTGCTACGACATCACGTCGGGCGCGGAGTGGAGGTCGACGTCCGGTCGGGACGACTCGTCGTTCCCGGAGTCGAGCACGTCGTAACCG
>JBDSMK010000335.1:0-7282 GCA_039915905.1 Ilumatobacteraceae bacterium | reverse complement strand
GGCCACGTCGCAGTGGTCGGGCGAGGTCGGCTTCCGTGGCCCCGATGGCCTCGAGCGCATCCTCGACGTCGATCTCGTCATCCATCGCGACGAGCACGGCGTCATCGAGTACTGGGGCGGCGTCACCCGCGACGTCACGGCGCGCAACCACATGCAGAGCGAGCTCATGCGGCAAGCCACGCACGACGGCCTCACCGGTCTGCCCAACCGCATCCTGCTGCTGCGCAACACCGCCGATGCGCTCGAGCGGGTGCGCGGCACTCGCAGCCACGTCGCGCTGCTGTTCCTCGACCTCGACACGCTCAAGGATGTGAACGACAACGCCGGTCACGACGTCGGCGACGCGTTGCTGGTTCAGGTTGCCCATCGCATCACCCACGCCACCCGGCCGATGGACGTCGTCGCGCGCATCGGCGGCGACGAGTTCGTCGTGCTGTGCAACGGCTCGATCGACGAGCATTCGGCCCTCGACCTCGCCGAACGGATCCGTCTCGGGCTCACCGGCAAGGTGATGGTCAACGGAGTCGAGGTGGACCTCACCGTCAGCGTCGGCGTGGCGCTCAACTCGCAGAACTCTGCCGATGAGGGTTCCAACCACGACGACGCGGTGGCCCTGCTTCGCCACGCCGACATCGCGATGTATGTCGCCAAGCGCCGCGGCAGGTCACGCTGCGAGCTGTACACCGACGCGATGCGCGCCGCGTCGCGCGAGCACAAGCAGCTCTCCAACGAGCTCGAGCGGGCGCTGGCAGCCGATCAGCTGCACCTCGCCTACCAGCCGATCCTGTCGACCCACAGCGGTCGGGTCACCGGCGCAGAAGCATTGCTGCGTTGGAACCATCCCGAACGCGGCACGCTGATGCCCGCCCAGTTCGTCCACCTCGCCGAGGAGTCCGGCTCGATCGTGCCTATCGGCGACTGGGTGTTGCGCCAGGCGTGCATAGACACTCGAGCATGGCAGGCGGCCGGTTTGGTCGACCGGATGTTCAGCGTGCACGTCAACATCGCGGCACGCCAGCTTGCTGAAGGCACGTTCGTCGAACGGGTGCTCGCCAGCATCCGCCAAATGGAGCTCAACCCGCAGCAGGTGACCCTCGACTTCGACGAGGCAACGCTCAACGACAGCACCAACAACCTTCGCTCGCTGCAGGCGTTGCGGCGGTTCGGTGTGCAGCTGGCCCTCGACGGCTTTGGCACGGGCACATCGTCGCTCACTGCGCTGCGCACCTGCGAGGCCGATGTGCTGAAGCTCGACGGGATGGTCGCCCGAACGCTGGGCGGTAGCGGCGACGACGATCCGATCGTACGGGCGATCATCCAGTTGGCCCACGCGCTCGACATGGAGGTGGTGGCGGAGTGGATCACCTCCGCCGACCAACTCCATCGCCTGCGCGTGCTCGGTTGCGACATGGTGCAGGGCTACCTGCTCGGAGAGCCGGCTGCGGCCGACTCCTTCGGCGACCGCGTCAGCCAATGAGCGGGCCACCGAACCGTCGAGGGTGAGCCCTACTGGCTGATCGCCAGCTGATCGAGGTAGTCGGCGAACTTGGCCTCGGCGGCCTTGCGACGAGTAGGGATGTGCTCGATCGACGGGTCACTGGGTCGGTAGCTCTTGAGGATCTGGCGGGCGACGGTGACCTTGTGGACCTCGTCTGGACCGTCGTAGATGCGCGCCGCACGCGCCGCCCGGTACATCGACTCGAGCGGCAAGTCGGTGGTGTAGCCCAGCGACCCGTGGATCTGAATAGCCCGGTCGATCACGTTGTAGAGCACCTTGGCGCCCCAGAACTTGATCACCCCGATCTCCACCCTGGCGTCGCTGTAGTGTTTGCCGGCAGCGTGCAACTGGTCCATCTTCCAGGCTGCTTGCAAGGTCAGCAACCGGGCAGCCTGCATCTCCGCGTAGCTCTCGGCAATCCAGTCCTGGACCATTTGCTTCTCAGCCAGGATGGAACCGTGGGTGTAGCGAGTCAGCGCCCTTTCGCAGAGCAGGTCGAACGCTCGCCGGGACTGGCCGAGCCAGCGCATCGCGTGATGGATGCGACCGGGCCCGAGGCGCTTCTGGGCCAGCGCAAACCCTTGGCCGATCCCCTCCTCGCCGCCGACGACGTTGTCGAACGGCACGCGCACGTTCTCGTACAGGATCTCGGCATGTCCGCCGGGCTCACCGGTGCGATGGTCAGGCTCGCCCATCGTCGGCACGTCGCGCACGATGTTCACGCCAGGGGTGTTCGTCGGCACGATGATCATCGAGTAGTTCTTGTACGGCATCTCGTAGTCGCCGGTCTTCACCATCACCAGCAGGAAGTCGCTGATCGAGGCATTCGAGGAGAACCACTTGTGGCCGTTGATCACCCATTCCTCACCGTCACGCATCGCTGTCGTGGACAACAAGGTGGGGTCGGCTCCCGCCCCGGGCTCGGTCATCGAGAAGCAGCTGCGGTACTTGCCTTCGAGCAACGGCTGCATCCACTTCTCGCGCTGCTCATCGGTGCCGCCGACCGCGATCAGTTCGGCATTGCCGCTGTCGGGCGCGTTGTTGCCGAAGATCGACGGTCCGTACGGGGTGGCCCCGAGGATCTCGTGCATCAGGCCCAACTTGACCTGGCCGAAGCCCAGACCGCCCATGTCCGGTGGGAGGTGGGCGGCCCAAAGCCCCTGCCGCCTGACTTCTTCTTTCAATGGTGCAGTGATCTGGTTGAAAACCACCCGACCCTCAGGGCTGCGCCACTTCTCCGCCAGCGTCTCCAGCGGCATGATCTCGTCACGCACGAACGTGCGCATCCACGCCAGCTTTTCCTCGAACTCGGGCTCTGTCACGAAATCCCAGGCCATTGTCAGCCCCCAAACGTCAGTAGCGACGAGTGTCGCTGGATCCACACATGTTTCGTCGGATCCTAGCTTCGAGTCGTCCGATGGGTCTCAGTGCAGCCGCGTAGCGGCGGCCATACACTCGCCGCGGTGGACGGGCCGATCACGAACGTGCTGACGTTCGCGGTGTTCGGCTTCATGGGGGTGCGGCTGGTCAGCGGCCTGCGCTACTCGCGGTCGGCCACCGGCCGGTCACTGACCGGCGAGATCGTGCGCGGCATCCGCTGGCGCCACATCTGGCCGGTCCCCATCGTGCTCGCAGTCGTGCTGGCCGTGGCGACCCCGCTGATGTACGTGCCAGGACTCTCGTGGGGCTGGTGGAGCGCGCTCGGCGGGCAGGGCAACCCTGTGTTCGGTTCTTCCACCGCAACCGCCGGGTCTGCGCTGGAGTGGCTCGTGCCGATGCTGTTCGTGGCCCTGCTGATCCCGGCGTTGCCGCTTTTCGCCCACGCTGAGGAGGTCATCTTCCGACGCGGCGCGCAGCGTTGGTCGTGGAATCGCCGGGTCTTCAAGGTCGTCCAGTTCGGATCGGCGCACGCGTTGATCGGTATCCCCATCGGAGCCGCTCTGGCGTTGTCGTTGGGTGGCGCTTACTTCATGTCCGTCTACCTCCGCGCTGCCCGCAGCACAGGCAGCGAGAACCAGGCGACGCTCGAGTCCGCTCGTGCCCACACTGTCTACAACGCCATAATCATCGTCGCGGTCGTGCTTGTGATCGCCACAGGAGCCGCCTCGTGAACCAACTTCGGATGTTCAACCGCGACGCCGGAACGATGCTCGATGACCGCTGACCGCGATTCCGTCGTCGACATCGAGATCCGCCGCGGCGAGTTGCTGCGCGTCGAGTATGCCGACGGCGTGGTAGCCGAGTTCCCGGTCGCAGAACTGCGCATCGCCTGTCCCTGCGCTTCATGTCGCGGCTGGCGCGAGCGCGGGCAGGTTCCGTGGCCGCGATTCGGCCAACCTGCCACGATCTCGATCGCCGACGCCGAGTTGACCGGCGCGTGGGGCCTGTCGATCAGGTGGAGCGACGGCCACGACACCGGCATCTACGCCTGGAGCGTGCTCCGCAGGTGGTGGGATTCCGGGCTCGCCCGACCGATGGTGATCGACCCGCGCCCGCCGGCCGTCGACCGTCCAATCACCTGACCGGATGCGGCAGAGTTGCGCAAAGGCAACTTCCGGCGACGGTCCCGCGCGAATCTGACTCTGTAGCCTGGCCGCCGTGTCTTCCCCTGTGCCCGCGGTCAGCCACTGCTACCGCCATCCCGACCGCGAGGCCGGGCGTAGCTGCACCCGCTGCGGACGCCCGGCGTGCAGCGACTGTCTGGTGCAAGCCGCTGTTGGATCGCACTGCTTGGAATGCGCCAAGGCGGACCGACCCGACGTGCGTTCACGCGCCCAGTTGTGGAACGCCCGGCACCTCTCGCTGGCGACGTACAGCCTGATCGCGGTGAACGTCGCAGTGTTCCTGATCATCGGGGTGAGTAGCCCTTCGACCATGGGGCTCAACGGCGGGATCAGCCATCTGCATGCCGACCTCGGCCTCAACAAGCTGCTCCTCCAAGGGCACCGATTGATCTTCGACGGCAACGCGATCCGCTTCAGCGGTGCTGCCGACGGACCACACGAGTGGTACCGACTGATCACCGCCGGTTTCCTGCACTTCGGGATCATTCACATCTTGTTCAACATGGTCCTGCTCTACCAGCTAGGACAGTTGCTGGAGCGCCCCTTGGGACGCAGCAGGTTTTTGTTGCTGTACTTCGCCGCGATGTTGGCCGGCTCACTCGGCTCGCTGCTGGTCGACAACCAACTAGCGATCGCCGGAGGCGCATCGGGCGCGGTGTTCGGCCTGATGGCCGCTGCCGCCGTAGGACTGCATCGTCGTGGGGTGAACGTGTTCACCACGGGAATCGGGACCACGTTGTTGTTGAACATCGTGCTGACGTTCTCGATCCGAGGAATCTCGATCGGGGCTCACACCGGCGGGGCGATCGCCGGAGCGATATGCGGATACGTGATGCTCGCGCCGACCTGGAAGCCTTACCCGAAGTGGGCGGCGTGGGCTGCCCCGGCGGCGGTGGCCATAGCCAGCGTTGCTGCGAGCGCGATGATCGCCATGGGGTGACGCAGACGACTCCTGCGTTGGCGCACCAATTATCTCTGTAACACCCATTCGCGATGATGTGGGCATGTCCAAGCGCACCACCGCCGCCCACGCATCAGAGCAGCTCTGTCTGCTGGAGAGCTCCGATCTACCTGTTCAGTTCCGCCTCGACGAGCGCACCAGGCTGCGCGGTCTGGCGCACATCGCCGAGATCCGTCGGATCCTCGCTGCCAAGCAGCCGGGCGGTGTCACGCCGAACCGTCACAAGCGAGCCGCCTGAACCACAGCTCAGCCGGCAGCAGGCGACAGGGCGCGCACCGACTCCCAGTGGGAAAGGCTCGGGTCGAACGGCATCAGCGCCAACGAGGTGGTGGTCACCCCGTTATCGAAGTACTGCTGGATCCGCGCCCGGCATGCAGCCGGTGAGCCGTGGACGATCAGTTCGTCGACGAGGCTGTCGGGGATGGCTGCCAGCGCGCCCTTGCGATCGCCGGCCTGCCAGGCATCCCACATCGGGCGCAGCACCTCACCGCGACCCAACCAGTCGTGGAACGCGGCGTACACGGGCACGTTGAGGTAGGCGGCAATCGCGAACTTGCCGGCGGCACGCACCTTGTCAGCATCCTCACTGGGGCACACGAACACTCGGCACACCACCTCCCTGTCCTGGCCGCCGGCCGCCTCTTTCACCACCCCGACGACCTTGCTCACGTCCTCTGCCGACAACCAGTTGATTATCACGCCGTCTGCCTCACGCCCAGCGAGGCGCAGCATCCCCTCGCGCAACGCGGCCACCAGAATCGGCGGTGTCTTCTCCGGGCGAATGCCCAGACGAAAACCTTGGACCTCGAACGTGTCGTACGACTTGGATACCTTTTCGCCGCTCAACGCGTCACGCAAGAAGCGCACCACGTCACGCACCTTCTGTACGGCTCCACGAATGGCACACCGTTCCAACGCTCCACGATGACGTTCGAGCTCGACCCGATGCCGATCGCGAACCGTCCAGGGGCGGCGTCGGCAAGCGAGGCGACGCTCTGCGCCATGCAGGCAGGCGAACGGGTGTAGGCAGGCACGATCGCGGTACCAAGGCGCAGCCGCGGCTCCCATGCAGCGGCCAGCGCCAGTGGTGTGAAGGCGTCGGCTCCGTCAGACTCCGCCGACCAGATGTCGGTATAACCGAGATCGGCAAGCTCGCCGAGCTTGTCACGGTGAGAATGCAACGGACCGGGCAACGGCACCGTCATTCCAGGGCGGATCGGCAGGCTCATCAGGCTGACTCCCTCTCAGTTGTCTTCGGTTTCATACCCTTCCAGAACCGCATGATGCAGCTCTGACTGGCGGTGGCCAGCAGTGTTCCATCTTCGGCGAACATGTGGACAAGGCCGTGCCCGAAGCCTCGTTCCACAGCGTGCACCTGAATGTCCAACAGCACCCACTCGGTGGGCACAAGGTGCACCACTCGCAGCGTGTTGTCGAGGCTGTTGCCTCCGCCCATCACCCCAAGAGCCTGGCCCACCCCCATTGGAACGAAGTCGCCGAGCACGGCCAAGGTGGTGGCATCCACTCCGACGATCACATCGGGCACCCGGGCCCACATCACCACTTGACCATCGCTCAGCGAGCCGTCGAGCTGCTCGGTCGGGCGGCCCTTGGCGAATCGCTGCTCCATTCGCTCCATCACCGTGCCCTCAACAGGCATGCGATGGGGCCGATCGTGGCAGTCCTGCGGGCCGGGTACGTCAGGCATCTGCACCCACTGCCCGTGTACCGGCATAGGTCTGTTGCCGAGCGCCGCGTTCACCGTCAATATTTCGCGGTTGCCCACATGGCAAACCGCTCTGGCCTGGGTCACCTGATGACCCTCCACCGCGATCGTCACGTCCACGTCCATCACCTCGCCCGGCTTGGCATATGACAGGTACTGCGCCGTCGCCCACACACAGCCACGCCCGCTGGTGCCCTCCATCGCCGAGATGGCAGCTCCCAAACCGCAGCCACCGAACAGGAAGTTGCCTGCGGTGGACAACGTAGGCGTCACCTCCATCGACCAGCGATACGGATTGTGGCTCTGGCGGAGCCCGAGGAAGGTGCGACTGTCCATTGTGCAAGCGACCCTAGTCAGCACACGTTTTGCGCGACGCCCCGGAACGCCCGCGATCGCAGAGTTAACATCTCGAAATGGTCGATTTGCCGTGGCAGGGAGATGCGTGTTCGTTGGTCGACGAGTTTCGAGCCAAGCGGCGCTCACCGCGCGAGGAGCTCGACGCCACCTACGCGGCGATCGCCGCCAGTGAGCTG
>JBDSMK010000325.1:0-3428 GCA_039915905.1 Ilumatobacteraceae bacterium | reverse complement strand
GCAGGCATGCAGCGAACGTGTTGGCCAGCGACTCGGGATCTCGGGCCTTCTGGTCGACCACGCATCTCGGTCCTTCACCGGCGAACACGGTCACTGCGTTGGCACCCGGCGCGACCCCCCGGCTGACCGCCAGCGAGGAGAACGGTGAGCTGCTCTCGAGCTCGGCGAAACAGAAGCTGAGCTTGCCGGGATTGCCGTGAGTGGCGCGGTCGACGCCTCCCGGCCTGCCGCCGCCGACGTTGCGCACAACCAACTGCACCGCCCGTCCGATGGTCAGGTTGGCTCGATTGCCCTGACCGAGCACGTTGCCGCCACCGTTCATCCCGATCGCCGCGGTCCCAGGCCCGTTGCACACGATCACCGGGCCGACGGGCATCGTCGTCGCCAGTACGCCGTGAATGTTGAACTCGTCGGTGCATATCGCCTCCAGCGCGGCCAGCACCCATGGCATGTACTCCGGCTTGCAGCCGGCCATCACCGCGTTGATCGCGACCTTCTCGACGGTTACATCGGCCAGATCCGGTGGCACCGTGGCGACCACTTCCGCCGGATCACGGGTGGTTCCCTGGAGCATCCGCAGGACCCGTTCGGGCGTCGGCGGGACGACGGGCAGACCGTCGGTGAAACCGCGGTCGAACATCGTTTCGATCTCGTCGTCGAGGTCGGCGAGCTCGATCCGGCGAGCCTTGAGCACGTCGCCGTCGAAGCGGGCACGCAGTGCGTCGACACGATCGGGGTCGACGCTCATCGACCCGCATCCCGGACGCATCACGGGGAGCTCGGCACCGAGGTCGGCGATTCCGGTGATCCGCTGCCACTCCGAACGTGACCAGCCGACGGTGCGTTCCACCTCTACGCCGTCGACCACCCTGAGCAGCGTGGGCACGGTCTCGATCTCGTGGCGCCAGCTGAACTCGAGGTCGACGTCGTGCACTGCGGCGACTCCTGGCGGGAACTCAGGGTCGTCTTGGGTGTAGGTCGTGGACTGCAGCAGGCCCAGCAGTGGGGCCACCATACGGCATGTCGCACAGTCCTGTTTGACGACCACCACGAGGCCGTTGTCCGGTAGTTGGGCGAAGGGGGCCGTCATTGCAGGAACTCGACGATCCGGTCGTTGACCGCGACGGGCTGTTCGAGGTGCAGGAAGTGGCCGGCGCCACCGATCACCTCGATTGCCACGTTGTCCGTCACCATCGCCCGTGCGCTCTCGGCCACCTCGGCGCCGATGCATCCGTCGTCTGCGCCGTGCAGGTAGAGCGTCGGTTGGGTGGGCAACCCAGACGAAACCGAGTCCTGGATCGCAGCCAGCTGCGGGTCCTGGTAGCCGGTTCCCAGTGCGGCCCGGTAGTAGCCCAGCGCGGCGGTCATGTTGGCCGGATCACGTAGCGCGTCCTTGACGGCTCGCAGGTCGTTGTCGGCGGCGTATCCGGGCGACCACTGTGACCACAGCATGTCCAGAAAAGCCATGTCGTTGGCCGCTACCACCAGGTCGGCCAGAGGGTGCTGGAAGAAGAACATGTACCAGCTGCGCTGCACTTGGGTGAGGTTGCCGAGGAACGCCGCACCCATCGCAGCGCCAGGTGGCACCGCCATCCCGATCACCTTGTGCCACCGGTCCGGTTCGTGAACGGCAGCGCCGTAGGCGGCCGGTGCACCCCAGTCGTGACCGATCACGACCGCTTGCGCGTCGCCGCCGAGCGATTCGTGAAACGCATTGGCATCGAGCGCCAGCGCTCCGGTCTGGTACCTGCCATCGGCTGGAACCGCGGTTGGGGCGAAGCCACGCTGGAAGGGGGCGACGGCGCGGAACCCTTCTGCCGACAGCCGACCGAGAAGCATTCGCCAGGTGTGTGCAGTGTCGGGGAACCCGTGCAGACAAAGAGCCAGCGGGCCGTCGCGACCCGCGCTGAGGTAGGCGAACTCGACTCCGTTTACGGTTGCGGTGTGCTGTGTGATGTCGGCCACGCTGGCAACGTACCTCGTGTCCTGCGACGGAGGTCACGTCTGCGGCTGTTTACTCGGGCGGACAGGCGGCCTACCTTGTCTCATCTGGGGGTGAGACAAGGTTGAGAGTCACGTTCTACGGCGTCAGAGGCTCCACCCCGTGCCACGGCACTGATATCGCCCGATATGGAGGCAACACATCGTGCGTCGTGCTCGAGGCGCAGGGCGAACCTCCCTTGGTGTTCGACCTCGGCACGGGCCTGCGCTACTTCGGTAGGACGAGTCCGAACGACGGGTCGTTCAGGGGTTCTTGTCTGCTGAGCCACCTGCACTGGGACCACACTCAGGGTCTGCCGTTCTTCACCCCGCTGCTGTGCGGCGGCGCCGAGCTCGACGTGTATGCCCCCACACCGGCCGACGGAGGCTCGGTTGGTGAGGTGTTCGCAGCGATGATCTGTCCGCCAATGTTCCCGATCAACATCGCCTATTTCCCCGGCACGGTACGCTTCCACGATCTCGAGGAGGGGGTGATGAACCTTGGCGGGCTGAAGGTCTTGGCCCGCGAGATCCCCCACGTCGGTCGTACCTACGGTTACAGAGTTGAGTTCGGCGGTCGCAGCGTGGCCTATCTGCCGGACCATCAGCAGCCGTTCGACGGCAGCTTTTCGGTGTCGCCCGGGGCCCTCGAACTGGCGGCCGGGGTTGACCTGTTGATCCACGACTCGCAGTACACCCCGGCCGAGTTCGCCAAAAAGGCGACGTGGGGCCATTGCACGGCCGAATATGCGTTGTGGCTCGCCGGTCACGCCGGAGTGAAGCGCCTCGCTCTGTTCCACCACGATCCCAACCGCTCCGATGACGCACTCGACGAGTTCGCCCGCTGCGCCCAGACGAACGGCCGGCTTGACTTCGAGCTGTTCACAGCTGCGCAAGGCATGACCGTTCAGGTGTGACTGTTCAAGTCTGACGGGCATGTCTGACGGGCATGTGTGACTGTTCAAGTCTGACGGGCATGTCTGACGGGCATGTCGGGCTGCTCGTGTCTGGCTGCTCGTAACCTGGCTGCTCGTAACCTGGCGGTGTGATCGGCGAAGTCGCGGCTGCAGCAGTTGGGGCGATGTTCGTCGTCTCCAGCATCGCCAAGCTGGCACGCCCTCGACTGTGGCACGAGCAGGCGGTGGAACTTGTGAACGCGCCTGCCGCGGTGATCGCCGCGTGGCCCGTGGTGGAGGCTGTGCTCGGCGCACTGCTGATAGTGCAGTTCGACCGCCGGGTGATGGCCTTGCTGGCGGTCGCCGTGCTCGCGTTGTTCACCGCCGTACTGGTCCTTCGCATCTCCCAAGGCCGCCGTCCGCGATGTGCGTGCTTCGGCTCGTTCGGCAACACGCCGATCGGCTGGGGGCATGTGGCCCGCAACACGTCACTGATCGCCGTGGCGCTGTTGGCCGCTTTCGCCTGACCAGGAGACGAACGGGCGCCGAGCT
>JBDSMK010000296.1:0-5589 GCA_039915905.1 Ilumatobacteraceae bacterium | reverse complement strand
CCGCGGATCACCAGATCCTTGATCCGTCCAACGATGTTGAGATACCCGCTGTCGTCCATCACCGCCAGGTCTCCGGTGTGCATCCATCCGGCACCATCGATCGCCTCGGCCGTTTTCGTCGGCTCCTCCCAGTAGCCGAGCATCACCGAGTAGCCCCTGGTGCAGAACTCCCCAGGGGTGCCGCGGACCACGGTCAGGCCACTGTCGGCGTCGATCACCTTCACCTCCACGTGAGGCATCACCCGTCCCACGGTGGAGACCCGCCGATCGAGGTTGTCGTCCACACGGGTCTGGGTGGACACTGGCGAGGTCTCGGTCATCCCGTAGCAGATCGATACCTCGCTCATGTTCATCTCGTTGATCACACGTCTCATCACCTCCACCGGACACGGTGAGCCGGCCAAGATCCCGGTCCGCAACGAGGTCAGGTCGTAGGAACCGAACGAGGGGTCACCGAGCATCGCGATGAACATCGTCGGTACGCCGTACAACGAGGTGCATCTTTCGTTCGCTACCGCTGCGAGCGTTGCGACCGGATCGAAGCCAGGCGCCGGTATGACGATGCACGCTCCGTGTGACGTGGCCCCGAGGTTGCCCATGACCATTCCGAAGCAGTGGTAGAAGGGCACAGGTAGGCACACCCGGTCCGACTGCGTGTACCCGACCAACTGTCCGACGAAGTATCCGTTGTTGAGGATGTTGTGATGCGACAACGTGGCCCCCTTGGGGAACCCGGTGGTGCCAGACGTGAACTGGATGTTGATCGGGTCGTCAAACTCCAACGCCGCCATGCGCTGCTCCAACACGTCGGGAGACACACGCTCAGCAGCCGCTACGAGGTCGTCCCACGAGGTGGTCCCGATGAACACGGTCTGTTCCAATGCCGGGCACGCGGCGCTGACTTCGGCCACCATCGCCGTGTAATCGCTGGTCTTGAAGGTTGTCGCGGAGACGAGAAGCCGGATACCCGACTGGCGCACGACATATCCAAGTTCGTGGGTGCGGTAGGCCGGATTGATGTTCACCAGGATCGCCCCGATCTCGGCAGTGGCGTACTGGACCAGCACCCACTCTGCGCAGTTCGGCGCCCAGATGCCTACCCGGTCGCCTTTGACGATGCCCGCTGCGATCAGCCCGCGAGCCACTCGGTCCACGTCGGCACCCAGTTCGCTGTAGGTCCACCGTCGACCGCTGGGGCAATCGACCAGCGCCTCGCGAACGCCGAACTGCTGGACCGATCGACGAAGGTCGGCGCCGATCGTCCTCCCCAACAGCGGCTGCGCCGAAGCCCCACTGGCGTACGAAAGCTCGATGTTGGTCATCGCCATCCCCTCAGCGTCGGCACTCGCCGCGACGTCATCACGTTAGGCGACGCCGAATTCCGCCCGAACACCTACCGGCGCGCTGAGAGGCGCGTAATGTCACCGGGATGACACCTGAAGAGCTCATCACTGCGGCGTGCCCGAAGATCAACGAGATCGGACCAGCCTTCTACTTCACCGCCGAGACCAAGGCCCGCGGTAAGGAGCTCGGTCTGGACAACTTCCGGTTCTACTTCCTCGGCCGCGGCGGCGTGCTCGGCGACACCTCTGCCGAGGTGGTGCTAAGCGCATTCGGTTACTTCAATCCGGGCCTGCTGGCGACGATGTGGAACTCCGCCAAGGAGACGGTCGCGCCGGGTGTCGCTGCCGAGGCGTTCTATGACTGCTGTGGTGCTCTCGGTTCATCGAAGTTCGCCGGGATCGACGGACTTGACGCGTTCAACGCGGCAGCCGAAAAGGTGATCTCGGCAGCGGACCCCACGGGCCTCACGTTGTTCGCCGGGATCGCCCAGATGCCGATGCCAAGCGATCCGGCAGCCCGCGCAATGCATCTGATTGCCGTGCTGCGCGAGTTCCGCGGCAGTGCTCACATCGTCGCTCTTGCAGCCACCGGGATCAGCCACCGCGCCGCGCACTTCATCCATCGCCCGGAGATGATCGAGTCCTTCGGATGGAGCAAGGAGGACGCCGCCGGCCTCACCGATGCCGACCGCGCCAAGTTGCCCCAAGCCGAGGCCTTGACGGACAAGCTCGTGCTTGGGGCGTTCTCTGCGCTCGACGAGCCTGGCCGGGCAGCGATGATGCACGGTCTCGATCAGATGACTGCGATCATGGGCGCCGAACAGCCCTGATGCCGGGTTACAGCGTGCGGGGTTACAGCGTGCTGGGTTACAGCGTGCGGGGTTACAGCGTGCTGGGTTCAGCGGCGCTGATGGTGGCCAGCACCGAACCGGGGTCACGGCGTTTGGCCAGATCTCCGAGCGTGACGATGCCGAGAAGGTGACCGTCTTCGACCACCGGCACGCGACGCACTGCGAACTGGGTCATGGTGCGCACGACCTCGCCGAGGTATTCGTCGGGCGACGCTACGTGTAGCGCGGCACCGAGCAGGCCAGCCACCGGTGTCGTCACGTCCAGTCCGACGGCGATGCCACGCACCACCAGATCGCGATCCGTGACGATGCCAATCGGATGGTTCTCGTCGTCGACCACGATCACGTCGCCGATATGACCCTCCGCCATCGCCACCGCGGTGTCATGAATAGATGCGTTGGACGTGACGACGACCGGATCCGCCGTCATCACGTCGCGGACCCGAAGACGATCTTCCTGCTCGACATCGCCGGCCACAGAGAGTTGGTTGCTCACGTCGGCGACGCCAAGCGTGTCCCAACAGTCATCACCGGCCGAACGCTTGGCGATTCGGGTGGCGACGTCACCCTGCATGATCACGACGGCTTGCTTGACGTCGATGCGCAAGGTGCAGTCGGCAGTGTGCGGGTTCTGCCGCAACCGCTCCACGATCTCAGCTTTGATGGCGCTGTCCGGCCGGTTATGGGGCAGGTCTTGACGTCCGGCGCCGGCGTACCAGCCGTAGTAGTAACGCTCGCCGGGAATGATCCACGGTTCCATCGGTCCTCCATCGTCAACGGTCAGGTCGAACAGCCAACCTAGATCGGATGACGAGCCCGTGACGGCACCTCGGATGCGACCGCTCGACGTACGGCTGTCAGCGGCCGCCAGGAAGTCCAGCCAGAACACGGGCGACACGAAGCGTGCTCACCGGTCGCGCGGTGCCGAGAGATTGGGCGAACACGCTGACGCGCAACTCCTCCAGGAACCAACCGGCGTCGATCACCTCAGCTGTCACAGCGCCCCGGGGAAGACCGCCGAGGATCGTGCGGTAGCGCTCCTCGAGGGCGGTGACCTCCCCCATCCGCTGTCCGTCGCGCCGCGGGTCACCAGGCAGCTTGTCGGCCCGACGCTCGATGGCGCGCACATAGCGCAGCACGTCGTCGAGCCGTGCGGTGCCGCTGGCGGCTACGAATCCGGGCCGCACCAGGCGTCTCAGCTGGGCCCGCATGTCGTCGGCTGCCGGTGCCACGGCAGGCGCGATCAGCCGATCAAGCGTGATGATCACCCGCGATGCGGTGGCCACGATCTCCCCCGCCAGGTGCAGTGCCGCCGCGGCAGATTGCGCCAGTTCGCGGCGGGCCGCGGTACACAACTGAGCGAACTCCTGCTCGTCCCACACCGCTCCGCCATTGTCGGCGAGCAGCCTGTTGGCGGCCGCGACAACACAGTCTGCGGCCAATGAGGCAGGGGTGAACGCGCCGGATTGCGAACCTCGGCCGACAGTGGCGGACGCGCCGAACGCGGCAACGGCCAGCCGAATCGAGTTGGTTAGTCCACGTTCGAGCGCTTTGATCGGAACCGGCACGGCCAGTAGCAGCAACCGCCGCACCCCGGAGCGCATCGCCCGCTCCTGAATGCCGGCGTTGGTGAACACCCGGATCGACACGCTGTCATCGTCGTCGAGCAGAGCCGGGTAGCCGAGCACAGTGAGCCCACCGCGGACCGTCTCCACGGTACGCGGCAACGAACCGAAGTCCCAGGTGGTTATCCCGGACCGTTCGATGCCGGGCGTTGCCGCCGCGAGCGTCTCGCGCAGTGGCCTGGTCAGCAACCGCCGCAGCGCGTCGAGGTCGGTGCCGGTGGCCAACGTTCGGTCGTCGTCGTCAATTGCAAAGTGGATTCGCAGGTGATCGGGCACACCAGACAAGTCGATGTCGGATGGTGCGACGTGCCGGCCACACAGATCACCGAGCACCCTGGCGAGTTCGTCGGCGATGCGCCCGGCGGACGGGTCGGCCTGCAGATAGGCCTGGCGCGCAGCCTCGGACAATGGGCTCAGGTCGCGCCGCAGTTGCTTGGGCAGCGTCTTGACGACCGCCGCGATCAACTTCTCGCGCAGTCCATCGACCTGCCACTCGAAGCCATCATCGGTCACCCGGTTGAGCACGCTCAACGGCACGTGCACTGTTGCTCCGTCACCGGCGGCGCCTGGCTCGAAGCGGTAGGTCACCTCGAGGTTCAAGTCCCGCTGGTGCCACACCGTCGGAAACCCGTCCGGCGCCGGGCCATCATCGGGAACCAGGTCGGCGACGCTGAGCTTGAGCAGTTCAGGATTGGCCGGACGAATGCGTTTCCACCACTGGTCGAACTGGCGGCCTGAGCAAACCTCGGCACCGATTCGTTGGTCATAGAACGCGAACACAGCGTCGTCGTCAACGAGGTGAACCACCCGTTGGCGCTCGGCCATCGCCCGCAACTCGGTCAGCCGCTGATCATTCTCGTCGAGGAAGACATGGGGGCTGACCCATCGGCGGTAGACCAGCGCCTCACGGATGAACAGCTCACGCGCCACGGCACGGTTGACTCGCTCGTAGGCCACTCGTCGGCCGACGACGATCGGAAGACCGTAGAGCGACACCCGTTCGGTGGTCACGGCTGCGCCACGTTGAGGATCCCAGCTCGGCTCGCCGTAGGACCGAGTAGTCAGATGCGCGGCGGCGCGCTCCGCCCACTCCGGTTTGATGCCGGCAACCATCCTGGCCCACAGCCGATTGGTCTCCACCAACTCGGCAGCCATCACCCACCGCGGCTGGTTCTTCGACAGACGCGATTCGCGGCCTATCAGGAACCGTGAGCCGCGTGCGCCGCGGTACTCGCGAGTGGTGCCGTCGCGCATCCCGATGTGCGACAGCAGCCCGGCCAGGAGCGCTTGATGCACTCGGTCGGGATGGCCTGCGTCGGTGCCGGAGTGGATCCCGACCGCAGCCGCCGTCTGGCGAACTTGGCGGAAGACGTCCTGCCACTCACGGACCCGCAGGTAGTTCAGGAACTCGGTGCGGCACAGCTTGCGGAACTGGTTCGACGAGAGCTCTCGCTGCTGCTCGCGCAAGTAGTCCCACAACTTCACCAGCGCGAGCAGATCGGAGCCCTCCACGTTGAACCTGTTATGCGCCTCGGCTGCGGCCTCTCGAGCACTGGCCGGTCGTTCGCGAGGATCCTGGATCGACAGAGCGGCGACTATCACGGTCACTTCGCGCACGCACCCGAGCCGTTCTGCTTCGAGCACCATCCGCCCGAGGCGCGGGTCGATTGGCAGGCGGGCGAGCCGCTTGCCGACCAGGGTCAGCCGCCTCTTGTCGCTTGTGTCGTCGAGATCGACGGCGCCGAGCTCGGCCAGCAGCGAAACCCCGTC
>JBDSMK010000284.1:0-2564 GCA_039915905.1 Ilumatobacteraceae bacterium | reverse complement strand
CGGTGCGTTCGCAGGTGAGGATGCCGATGGCCGCAGTAGTCAGCCGCCTGGCGGCGAACGTCAGCACGTCGGCGCTCGACCGATCGAGCCATTGCAGATCGTCGACTGCCAGGATCACTGCATTCGCCTCGGCGAGATGGACGAGCAGGGTCGACAGCCCGGTGCCGACGGAGCGCTCGTCGATCGGAACCTCCGACGGCGCGACGCGAAGCGTCGCCACCTCCAACGAATGACGTTGCGGGGCGGGCAGCGAGTCGAACGCGGAATCGGGGACGTGGCGCAACATGTCCGTCAGACCGACGTAGCTCATCGTCGCCTCCGCAGGCGTCGGGCTGCACTCCAGCACCATCGACCCGCCGAGAAGGGCGAGATCGATCGCGTAGCGGAACAACGTGGTCTTGCCGATGCCCGCTTCGCCGTCGATGCGCAGGACCGCAGGTGCCGATGCAGCTGCCGCCACAAACGTGGCGGCAACATCACGTTCGTGGTCACGACCGATCAACTCAGTTGCAAGCGGCACGCGGTCACCCTACGAGAGTCTGAACTTGCTGAATTTCGAGGGAAACACCCGATTCCAACACCGGCCGATTTCCGTACGGTCGACCCATGCTTCCGATCCCAAAGCACCTTGCCATTGCCTGCTCGTCGTTACTGCTGATCGCAGCCACCGCCTGCGGTGGAAGTGATGCCAAGTCGTCTACCGACAAAGTCGTGTCTGCGTCCGCCAGTTCAGCAGCCGCCGGTACAACTGCCGCCGGGGTGACAGCCGCCGGGGTGACAGCCGCGCCTGCCGCGACAGTCACTGTGCCAGCGATCAGTGTCGCGGTGATCCCCGCGACGGTGTCCGCACCGAGGGCGACTCCGACCGATCCGTGCGATCTGTTGACAGCCGCCATCGCGAGTCAGGCGCTCGGCGTGGCCGTCGGCAACAAGATCACCCAATCGGGCAAGGGCAATACAACGTGCGGTTACCGCCCTGCAGATCCTACGGCGCAAGGTTTTGTCAGTCTGACGTTGTACGGAGTGACGGGATCGGAAGTGGTGCTGGACGCGGCGGCCGCTCAGTTTCCCGACGCGGAGTCGGTCGACGGGGTGGGCGACGCGGCTCGGCTCAGTATGCGGAGTCAGGCGATCGGGGTGCTGACAGGCTCCACAGTGTTCGCCGTCGGTCTGTTCCCCCAGAAAGCCGACGGGCAGCTGGTGCCGATCACCAAGGACCAACTGATCGCCGTCGCCCGCGCCGTCCTGGCCGGACAGTGACCATGGAACTGATGGTCGAACGCCTTTGGCCCGGTGCGACACCCGACGCGATTCGGGCGGCCACGGATCAGCTGCAGTCGAGCTGCCAGCGGTTGGCAGCCGATGGAATCCCAATTCGCTTCCTCGGCGCCACATACATCCCGGCCGACGAGTCGTTGTCATGCAGATTCGATGGCACTGCGCAGGCGGTGCGCGCGGCTCACCAGTTGGCCGGCGTGCCCCTCGACCGATTGCTCGTCATCCACGAGATGAGCGCCCGCCAACACACTTCCTCGACACAGGAGCCGCAACCATGACGCACACTCGAACGATTCTGCTGGCAGCCTTGACCCTCACCGTGCTCGGCGGTTGCGGTAGCGACACGAAAGCGTCGACCTCGCCGACAACAGCGCCGACCTCGCCGACAGCAGCGCCGACGTCAACGGCTGCGTCCGCGCCAGTGGGCCTATCCGGCCAGGCAGTGCAGCTCGGGGGAGATCCGTGTGCTTTGTTGACCGTTCCCGAGATGGAAGCGGTGCTCGGCTCCGGTGTCGAGCAGGGGGGCTTCGGTACCGATTTGCCGGGCCGTTGCACCTTCTCGCGTGGTGGCGATATCGGCTCAGGGGTTGTGCAGATCACGTTGCAGGACCCGCCTACGTGCAACGTGGTGATGAAGGCGTTGGCATCGGGTTCGCTGGAGGGCACCAACGCCACTCGCATCGATGTCGGCGACGGTGGCCTGTTCATCAAAGACTCCTACGCGGTGTTCACCATCCATGGCGGTTGCGTTGCGATCGGCGGATCGAAGCACGGCATCAACCTCGGCCAGGAAAAGCTGGTCTCGCTGGCTACCGCCGCTGCTGGACGGGTTGCCTGAATGTCACGGCTCGATCGTGGGACACGCCGCCGCTCGCTCGGCTTGCTCGTTGCCCTCTCCACTATTGCGACTGCGTGCAGCGCCACGCCTAGACGCGTGTCGTCATCGACGCCGATTTCAGCCGTTCCTAGCTCGGCAGTCGAATCGCCGCTGACATCGGCGAAGCCGCCGCTGGTATCGGCGAACCCGCCGCTGGTATCCGCGAAGTCGGTGCTGGCAGACGTCGGAGTCCCGGTCGTCGACGCGGTCGCGCCCACCACCACGGCAGCTGACCTCAGCCTCACAAGAACTCAACTCGAATTCATGGACACCGAAGCAGCAGGGCACGGCGGTATCCGTGGCGGCGTATTGGATGCTGCCGGTGGGGGAGCACCGTCAGGGATACCGATGTCTGCCGTGCTGGCCGGATGGATGCGCGGCGTACGAACACCCGCTGCCGAGTTCGGCC
>JBDSMK010000270.1:0-5678 GCA_039915905.1 Ilumatobacteraceae bacterium | reverse complement strand
TTCAAAGGCTGTGTCAACAGGGGCGGATCTGGTCGGCGTTGTCGAACGCCGTCGCGTTGCGCACCCCGGCCGGCACGAAGGACTGCGGCGCGGCGGCGCTTCCGCTACGGGACGAGCAGCGCGAGCGGTACGACCGCTACCCCGTCCGGACGTCGGTAGGCCTCGGGGCCGGTGTTGAGCACGACCACGTCGATGCAGTCGTCGCCGATCTCGTGACGGAGCCATTTCAGGTGCGAGACGTGGGTGTCGTTGACTGCTGCTGACAGTTTGACCTCGATGGCGAGGACGCCGTCGTCTGTCTCGACGATGAAGTCGACTTCGTGACGGCCACCTTTGGTGCGCAGGTGTGAAACGCGGGCGTCGCAGGCCTGCGCGAGCGTGCGGACCGACAGGGCGGCGAGCGACTCGAACAGCCCTCCGAGAAACGTTCCGTCTCGGGCGATGGAGACGGACGGGCTCGCCCCAGTGAGCAGTCGGGTCGCGCTCGCCCTGACCAATCGAGCAGCTAGCGCGGGGTCGGCAAGGTGATGCTTGGGCGCACCGATGAGGGCGGTGAGGTGGTTGTTCGACGGAATCCAGGCAGGCACCGGGTCGAGGATCCGCAGAGCGGTGAGCAGTTCGATGTACGGCTGCGTGGTCGTCTTGGCGGGTTTGTCGTCATTTCCGCCGGTCGCTGCGTCGCGGATCTTTTCCCACGATGTCGTAGTCGCGGTAGCTGCGGCGTAGGCGCGGAGCCAGGCGAGCACGGTGGCTGGTCGGCGGACATTGAAGCCGGCTTCGGGGAGGTCGTGGTCGACGATCCGGTCGAGGTAGCTGTCGAGCTGTCGATCCCTCGGTCGGCCGGTGAGGTGACGCATCGCCGGGAACCCTCCCGCGACGATTTCCTCTGCGTAGTCGGCGAGAGCGAGTTCGGTGCGGCCCTCGATCGCGGCAGTGCCGGCGAGCAGTTCGCGCAAGGACACGCCGTGTTGGGGCTGCCGACGCTCGGACAGGCAGAGCGGGCGCATTCGTAGCGTGGTGATGCGGCCGGCCCCCGAGTGCGTCTGGGTCGTCGATGCGGATCCGGTGAGCAGGAAGCGGCTGCCTATCGGGTCGTCATCGACGAGGCGGCGCACTGCGTCGAACACGGCAGGGACGCGTTGCCACTCGTCGATCAGCAACGGTGCCGGATCTCGACCGATGATCGCCGGGTCGGCCTCGACGATCTCACGCTCGGATGCAACGTCGAGTCGGCGGACCGATCGGCACCGCTGTGTCGCGGTGGCCGTCTTGCCTACGCCTTTCGGGCCGTCGAGCAACAGCGCTGGCAACTGCCCGAACAACTCGTCGATCTCGTCGTCGACGACGCGCCGCACGTAGGCACCAAGGAAGTCGACCCCACTCGCCACGACCTCGACACTACAGGCCGAACGCTATAAGCACTACCATTGGTGCATCTCGGACAATACCATTGGTGCAGCTCTAACCATGCCAGACGTGCACTACGGGAACAGCGTCGGCGAGCTTGGTCCCACCGGGCTGTCGATGTGCCGCACCTCAGAATCGCCATACGACGGCGGTTGACTCCACAGGCAGATGCGGGCGGATTTCTGTGGTGAGTGGCAGTTCTGGACCGGATCTATCCTCGTTGTCGTCCATGCCGAGCAGGTTCGTGAGAGGTGTGTGCGGCGCGTTCGAGATTGGAGGTACTCGCAATGGGACAAGAGTTCGAGGATCAGGATCTCGGGGAGTCGGTGTTCTGGGGTGTGAATCTGAAGAAGGCACATTTCCGAGATGTCAACTTCACGGGCACGACGATGTTCCACGTGTCCGTGAAGGACGTGTCGATTGACGGTGAGATCGACGGGCTCGTTGTCAACGGCGTCGACGTCACGGACTTCGTCAACGAGGGCGACCGTTGG
Source organism: Ilumatobacteraceae bacterium (assembly GCA_039915905.1). Classification (GTDB taxonomy): domain Bacteria; phylum Actinomycetota; class Acidimicrobiia; order Acidimicrobiales; family Ilumatobacteraceae; genus JAODBQ01. The sequence continues at coordinate 3,777 of JBDSMK010000270.1, read as the reverse complement.
TATCCGCTGCGGTCGATGCTCACACCCGGCGACAGTGCTGGTGCGACGAAGGCATGGAGGTTGCTCGAGGAGCGATGGAGCGAGGCGTTGACCCAGGCGGATGCGTTGACCGACGAGCAGCGCCGGCAGTCGGTGGGCGGCGAGTGGTCGTTCATCGAGACGCTGCGCCATCTGGTGATGGCGATGGACAAGTGGTTCACGCTGCCGGTGCTCGGGCACACCGAGATGCACCCGTTCATCTTGCCGAATCGCGGCTCGAACGAGTTCGACTGGCCGGGTCGCGATGCGACCGCCGACCCCACATACGACGAGGTGCTCGCCGTGCGTGCTCAACGGGCTGCAACATTCGGCGAGTTCATCGCTTCGGTGACTCCTGGCGAGCTCGCTCGGACGACGATCGTGCTCGAGAACGGTGAGGCGACCGTCGAGCAATGCCTGCACGTCGTGTTCGAGGAGGAGTTCGAACACCTGCGCTACGCACTGCGCGACCTCGAACTCCTCGTCTGACGCGGGGCAGCGACACAGCATCACGAGTTCACACGTTCCACATCGGTACTACGTAGGAGAGGCAAACCTCGAGCGTCGTCGGGGAGGGCCCGGCGTAGCGAGCTGCGGCACATCGTGAAGATTGACGCGTCGGCTGCGGTGCCATCAGGCGTGTTGGCTTATGTCGACGGGGTCCCGATCGGATGGCCTCACGTGATGCCCCGTGCGGCGTCCATAAGTGATGGTTGATCAGCGCTGGTGGTCGTAGGTGAGGAGGGTGGCCCCGGTGGTGCTCGTCGATTGGTCGGCGAGCGACCACGCTGACTGTGGGAGTGTGTCGTCGAAGAGGCGGGCTCCGCCGCAGACGATCTCGGGACACAGGTTGATGATCAGCCGGTCGAGTTCGTTTGCTGCCAGGAGGGCTCGGATGATGCTGCTGCTGGACAGCACGATGATGTCGCCGCCGGGTCGGGTGCGCAGTTCGTCGACTTCTGAAATGGGGTCGCGCGAGACCCGCGAGTTCTGCCAGGGCGCGTCGGTGAGGGTGGTTGAGAACACGACTTTTTCAACGGTGTCCAACCATTGGGCAAAGGCCCGGTCTCGAGGTTCGGCGTTGTCGTCGTTGGCGACGGACGGCCAGTAGCTGCCGAATCCTTCATAGTTCTTGCGGCCGAGCAACACGGTGGTGGCGCCCCCCGTCATCAAAGTCATGTGGTCTCGGGCGATATCGGTGACGGCGTGGGGGACGATCCAACCCATGTCGTAATCACCGCCTCGCCCGGTGATCCGCCCGTCGAGCGAGAGCGTGATGTTGCCGACGACTCTGCGTGTTTGTTGTGTCATATCCGTTCCTCGATTCGATTCGGTTCGTGTTGTTGGTCAAGCGCTGCGGCCGGTGAGGGCAAGCAGACGGGTTTGGTTGTCGGCGCCCTCTGGGACTGCAACTCTGGCGCTGTACTGACCACTTTGTTGCAGGACGTCGCCGAGCGCGGCGAGGCCGTCGAGCATCGAGTCCACGGTCGGCCCGTCGAGCTGCTCGTCCTGGCCGGTAGCTCGCGAGAGGTCCCAGGTGTGGATGAGCACGTCGCCGAGGATGAACCGGTCGATGGCCTGGTCGAGTGGGTGCCGCCCGGCCATTGGGTGATCGAAGATCCGCTCGTCGATGTCGTCGGCGTCGAGGATCGTCTGGATCTTGGCGTTGAGGTGAGTCCATGCGGCTGCTGGGTCTGTGCCGACCGGAGGGATGCCGTCGATCGTTATCCCGCTGCCGGATTCGAGGAATGGCGGGACCCATTCGACGAGATGACCAACGATGTCGCGAGCGGTCCAGCCGTCGCACGGCGAGGGGTTTGCCCATGCGTCGGCGGGAACCGCTTGGGCGCGTTCGGTGAAGGTGTGGGCGATGATTCGCCAGTGGTCGGCTACGTCGGACATGGTGGTTCTCCTTCTATGGCGCAGCCTGCGGCTGCGTGCTTGTGGACGGTGAGAATGTCGAGGCGGTCGAGGGTGGTTTGCATGCCGGCCTCCATCCCAGAATCGATGTGACCGTCACGGTTCGCCATGGTCTGGTGCTGAACCACAACCGTCAACGTCGTGGTTCCATCAGCCTCATCGAGGGTGAGGGTGTTGACCGCCTCACCGTTGGGGAACCCTTCGAACACCTCGGTCGACACCAGCCGGAGGGGCGCGTCGATGGCCTGGTAGGTGCCGTGCCACCCCAACTCGGCGTCGCCCATGACCATCGCGTACCTCCAGTTACCGCCGACGCGAAGGTCGATGTCGCACACCGTGAGCGGATTCTCCGGGCTGCCCCACCAGCGGCGGACCAGTTCCGGTGTCGTCCACGCTTTGAAGACGATCTCGGCGGGTGCGTCGAAAACTCGGGTGATCTGGATCTGCGTGGCCGACGGCAGCGTCACGACGGCTGAACCGAAACGGCTCCCCGGTGATTGGTTCATGATGGCCCCTTTGATGTTTGACGATGGGTAGCGGCAAGTTCGGCAACTACACCGTCGAGACGGTCGAGGCGTTCGTTCCACAGTCGTTCGAACGGTTTGATCCACTCGTACAAATCACGCAGCGTGGCAGCGTTGAGCGAGTACAGGCGATGACGACCATCGGCGCGTGCCGTCACCAGGTCAACCGCCCGCATCACCGCAAGATGCTTCGACACCTGAGGTTGCGTGAACCCGAGCCGCGCAACGAGATCATTGACCGCCATTTCGCCATCGGCGAGCGCCTCCAGAACCTCGCGGCGCGCACCTTCGGCGATTGCGTTGAACGCATCAGACGTGGTCGATGCCCGAGCCATTCCCGCATCGTATACCGATATCGGTATATGTCAACAGGCGGAGTGCATGCGAGCATGAGGCGATAGGTACGGACGCGACTCGTGCATGTGGTCATCTCGTCGTCATCACGGGTCTGCCAGGCAACGGGAATGCTGCGTGAGAGGCGCCGATCGTGCTGCAAGATGACCGGATGCCGAACCGGGCGAGAAGACCGCCAAGAACCGAGTCCACTTCGACCTTCGTCCGCACGACCAGCAAGCCGGAGGGCAACGAGTTTTGCGTGTTGCGCTCGTTGGCCCAGAAGGAGAAGGACCGCCCGCGACACGGCGATTGACAGCGCCCGCGCGAATCGCCTGTGCTTCGTCATCGGCGGCCCTTCGTCGCTGACGGTCCACGACCCGGCAGGCCACCCTTTCTGTCTGTTCGTCGACGGCGAGTAAAGGCATCGCCGAGTCCTACCCGAACGCGAAGGCTGCCCCTCACGCTGGTTGACAATCGGTGTCCCGTGGAGGTTCACACGACTATCAGGGGGTCACATGTCATCGGATGGGATTGGGCTTGATCGCGATTTGCACCATCGCGCACCACGCCCTACGTGTGTGACAGCGCTGCCTTGGCCAACGCGATGGTGGCCTGTTGTGCCTGTGTCTGGTCACCTACCCCGTTCAGCGCGATCGCGACGTCTTGGTTCTGGATGTCGACATGATCGGTCGTCACCCCGTTGACATCGACTTGCCAAGCGGGCACACCGATGCCGGTCACTTCCTTGGCACCCAGCGTCTTGACTGCTTGGTCGACTGGTGTGAAATCCGACATGACCAAGACGGAGACGACGGCGTTTCCGGCACTCGGGTACTTGGTGCTTGCGGTCACGGAGTAGCCACAGTTGTTCGCAGGAATCGCGGAGATCTGTTTCGCCGAACCGCCGAACACGTCGGTGACGTCGTGGAGCGTGATGACCTTGCACGCGACGCCCGAGTTGTTCCCGCCCGGGGAGCTT
>JBDSMK010000262.1:0-5448 GCA_039915905.1 Ilumatobacteraceae bacterium | reverse complement strand
CTCGCCCTTCCAGGCGAACACCGGCACACCCTGCGGGTCGTCGACTGTGCCGTGCGGGCCGACGGCCACTGCTGCGGCGGCGTGATCCTGCGTAGAAAAGATGTTGCAACTGGCCCAGCGGACCTCTGCGCCGAGCTCGACGAGCGTCTCGATCAGCACCGCAGTCTGGATGGTCATGTGCAACGACCCGGAGATGCGCGCCCCTGCTAACGGCTTGGACGGTCCGAACTCCTTGCGCAGCGCACGTAGACCGGGCATTTCGTGCTCGGCCAAATGGATCTCCTTGCGCCCGAACGGGGCAAGTGAGAGATCGGCGACGCGGAAATCCCGCTGGCGGGCGGGAGCGGTGGATTCGGACACGGTGGTTCCTCCTGATGGAAGTGGTTTGGAACCGGGCCGATGCCAACTGGCACTCGTCGCAAATAGCCACCGTTGACACGGCGGGATGATTCAGCCCGAACGGCTGCCCACGCTACCGACCCGGGTCAGCTGAGCACTACGGCGGAGGCGTCGAACAGGTAATGCGCGTTGCCGGCGTAGTTGTAGAACTGCACGGTGTTGTTCGGCCCGTACGGAAGGATCGCCATGTTCGCAACCGCCGGCGGGTTCTCGTTGCTGTTGATGTAAGACGTCATCGGCCGGCTCTGGCCGCCCATCCAGGCAGTGAGGTAGGACAGAACCGGCACGGTGCGGTATTGGCGTGTCAGCGATGCGTTCGTCAGGTTGCCGATCACGGCACTCTGAGGTCCGACGGTGCCGCCGGCGATCTTCACGCTGGCGGCAAAGTCAGCGAAGCTCCAGCTCTCGGCTACGCCGGGCCCCAGTGGGGCGCCTCCGAAGTTGGGATCACGAGTGTCGAAGGTGCGATACGGGGCCGACAACGGGATCACCCGACCCGTGTAGGTGGTGGGATCGCTCACGGTTTGCATATAACCGACCACGTCTACGGCAACATCGGTCTTGCCACCGCCGATGTAGTTGTAGATGTGCGCCTTGCCGTCATCGCCTACCGGCACGATGACCAGGTTGGACTTGATCATCCCGGCCGGGAGGTTGACGTTGGACGTCGTCGGGGGTGTACCCGCCGGTACGGCATCGGGGGTGACCGACAAGTAGGTGGGCGCCCCACCTGGCCGATCGGTGATGCCGACCACGTTGAGCACGACGCCGACCACCGTGGGGCTGTTCGGCACCAGATTCGGCGTGGTCGGTGACACAGACGTGACACCCCTCACCGGAACGTCGACGGATTCTCCCGGAGCGAGCGGCAACCGGCCACGGCCCGGCAGGTTCGTGTCGTCGCGGGTGTCCAGGATTCGCCCAGGAGCAACCGGGATCAACCGTGACCCGCTCAGCGCGCCGGCCGCGACGCTGCTGGTCGAGAACCAGCCGAACACATCGACCACAACCTGTGCCGAACCGTTCCCGCCGAACAGCGCCACGGTGATGTTGCCGCCGGTGCCGGGACTGAGGATCGCCATGTTGGCAACTGTCTGGCCGGCGTTGAAGTTCAGCACCGACGTAAGCGTGGCCGGCGCCGAACCTGCCGCGTAGGCGCCGAGCACGCCCTGCGAGGTGGGCGCTGTGACGGTGACGCTGACAGCGATTGCCAGAACCTGGTCGGGTGCCGTCGGGATGCCACCCTGGCCGAGAACGTTCACGTTGAACGTGGACGCCACACCGGTGATCGGCTTCGGCCCGGCCGCCGGATCGTTGATCGGGCCGCCGTCGTAGGTCCGCGAGTCGAAGATCCGCGTCGGTGCGAGAGGGTGGAACTCACCGCCACCGGCAAGGGTCGCGGAACCTGCGGCGTGCACCGAGACGACCCCGGTACCGACGGGCGTGGCAACGAGGCAGGCTGCCAGCGCAACCACGCCAACGAGACCACGTCGCAAGGACCGGAGCGACTGCATCCGAAAACCCTAGCTCGCCGTCGTGTCGGAGTCTGGGCGGTCGAACGTCGGCGCCAGGCCTTCGGATTCGACGCGCCCCATCAACGCCGCGTGCTCCTCATCGGAAACTGCCTCGGCCTCGTCGACGAGCATCACGGGGATTCCTTCACGTACCACGTAACGGCGCTTTAGGCGAGGGTTGTAAAGGCCTCCGTCGTCGCCGAAGTAGTAGAGCGGTCCCTTGTCTTCGGGGCAGGCCAACACGGCGAGCAGGCGGGGGTCGAGGGGCATGGTGACAGACCTTTCAGTCGCTGGTGATCAGCGCCAGCAGTTCGGCGACGTGCTGATCGCAGTCGTCGCGGTCGGATGCTTCGAGGTTCAGCCGCAACAGCGGTTCGGTGTTCGACGGGCGCAGGTTGAACCACCACGGCCCGCAATCCACGGTGAGACCGTCGAGGCGGTCCGAGTCGAACTGCGAATACGCCGCGGCAACCCTGTCGATGACCACTTCGGTGTCGTCGACGTGGGTGTTGATCTCACCGCTCGACGAGTACCGCTCGAACGGCTTGCGGACAACGGACAAGTCGGTGCCGGCGCGGCTGATCTCCTGCAGCACGAGCATCGAGGCGATGAGGCCGCTGTCGGCACGGAAGTTCTTGGCGAAGTAGTAGTGGGCCGAGTGCTCACCGCCGAACACCGCACCCGTCTCGACCATCCGCTGTTTGATGAACGAGTGCCCCACCTTCGTGCGCACCGGCACTCCGCCATGCTCACGGATCACCTCGGGCACGGCGCGCGAACAGATCAAGTTGTAGAGAACGGTGGCGCCCGGGTTGGCACGAAGCATCGCCGCCGCCAGCAGCGCAGTAGTTGTGCTCCCGCTGAGCCCACGACCAGTCTCGTCGACGACGAAGACGCGGTCGGCGTCGCCGTCGAAAGCCAGGCCGACATCGAACCCACCGGAGACGACCCGTGCCTGCAAGTCGCGCTGGTTGGCGGGTTGCAACGGATCCGCAGGATGGTTCGGGAAGCTGCCGTCGAGGTCGCCGTACATCATCTCCAGGGTGATCTGTGGGATTCGCTCGAACACTGCCGGCACGACGAGGCCACCCATGCCATTGGCGGTGTCGGCCACTACCCGCATCGGGTGCAACGAGGCGACGTCGATGAACGACAGAACGTGCTCGGCGAACGCCTCCAGCAGGTTGCGGCTGGTCCGCTGGCCGGCGCCGGCAGCTGAGCAGGGACCACTGCCGGAGAGCACCTTCGCGGCGGTGGCCTTGATGATCGCGAGGCCGGTGTCCTGACCAACCGGTCGAGCGCCCGCCAGGCAGAACTTGATCCCGTTGTACTGCGCCGGGTTGTGCGAGGCGGTGAACATCGCACCCGGCGCATCGAGTGTTCCGGCGGCGTAGTAGACGAGATCGGTCGACACCAGGCCGAGGTCGACGACGTCGACGCCCTGCTCCATCACGCCGCGTGCAAACGCCTCCACCAGTTCCGGGCCGGAGCCGCGCATGTCGCGCCCCACCAGCAATCGACCGGCTCCGCAGAACTTGGCGAATCCGACACCTAGGGCGTGAGCCACATCGGGGTTGATCTGGTCGGGTACTGTGCCCCGAACGTCGTAGGCCTTGACGATTTCGTCGAGCACCTTGGGGTCTGTCGCTGACATGGTGCTCAGACGCTATCGGGGGGATCATCGGCGATGGTCGATGGGGGTACGTGTCGACCGATCAGATCGGGGTCGTCAGGATCATCGGTGCGTAGCACCGGGACCGTGTCGTCAGGATCATCGGTGCGTAGCACCGGGACCGTGTCGTCCGGGTCCCGTCCATCCGCAGGAAGGTCGGAGCGCCACGCCGCATCACCGTCGAACTCGTCGTGGGAGTCGAACGCATTGTCGGAGTATTTCAGGCCGTCGTCGAACGCTGCGCCCGCTAACGGCAGTTGCAGCGCGAGTACGCCGTCAGGCCCGGACGCGGGAACCACCGGCGGTCCGTCGAACAGCGGGCCGAACGGATGTTCACCGTGATGCTTCACGTCGCCGCGGATCCGGAAGTAGATCAACAACCCGATGCCCAGCAGCGTCAGTGCGTACGCCGTGTAGTCGAGCGTAGAGCGCTCGTAATGCAGGCGCACGTGAGTGCTGGTAGGCACCACGACCATCATGTTCGGGCCGATCCGCCAAGGGCCTTGAGCTCCGTCGACCTGCCAGTTCGGGAAGTAGCTGACCTTCACCAGCACCGGCACTCCGACCTGATCGACATCGAAGCTGATGTCCTGTTCGCCGAGGTGGGTGTTGCTGACTGTTACCTTCGCCAGCACCTTCGGTTGGATCGGCTCGGCGGGGACCACGATGTTCACCTTGCGTCCGGGAGTGCCAGGGGCCTTGCCGTCGTCGCGGGTCGGGTCGAGCGCGACGTCGATGCGTTGCCAGTCGGAGGGGCCACCGTCGGCCGGCATCGCCGCCCATTCACCGCGGTGCTGAAACCAACTGGTGCCCAGCTCGAGGTTGCGTTCGCGCTGGTCGCCGCTGCGATGGTTGACCACCACCGGCTGGGTGGTCAGCGGTTCGACGAGATCACTGCCAGCCACCTGGTAGATGTTCCAAGGCCCGCTGGTGGCGATCTTGGTGAGCTCCGGCTGTTCGTCGGCCTGGGTCTTCGCTGAATCGGTGAAGACCATCATGTAGCGCACGCCAAGGCTCTGCATGTATGGCACCCCGATGGATGTCTTGTTGTCGTCGTAACGCAACTCGCGCACCGGGTCCGAACTTCGCGAGCTGATCGCCGAGGCGGTGAGGAAGTGATACGGGGTGGTACCCGAAGCCTCGAAGAACACCCCTTCCATGCTGGTGATGCAGCCATCGGTCCAGTGCGGCAGCAGCATCAAGGCCATCGTTGTGCCGTAGGCACCGGTGTCGCCGTTGTTCTCCCATTCGGTTCGCCCGCATCCGTACTTCGGGTCCTTGCCGATCGCCGCCATCTGGTCGATCAGGGCGCGGTACTCGCCATAGGCGGGGCGGCCCTCGTAGCCCTCGAAGTTGTAGCGCGTCCAGCCGTCGGCCTCGGCGTCCTTGGACGATGGCGTGAGCGTTATCGGGTCCCACCCGGCAATGCCCAGGGTGTACACGCTCTTGCCGTTCTTGGTCGCGTAGCTGGCACCGGGCACGACCCGGAAGATGAACAGGATTATCACCAGGACCACGAGCGTCACACCGCCCGCAGTGGAGAGGCCGGTTATCCACGCCGACCTGTCACCCAATTCGCGGACGTGCTGGTAGTTGCGCACCACGTAATGCACCAGTTCGACGATTCCGACCATCATCAGCAGCAACCGCATGAGGTACAGGAACGGCAGCAGCCGCGGGTTCCACAGCAGACCGATGACCGGCAAGCTGTCGCGTGTGAGGTAGACAGCCGCCATCAGCGCGAAGCACATGATGCCTAGCCACGCGCCAGTGAGGTTTCGTTTCACCACACTGCTGATGAAACCGATCAGTGCGAAGCCACCGACGACGATGTTCCAGAACGTGCTGAGGTCGAAAACATCT
>JBDSMK010000253.1:0-6094 GCA_039915905.1 Ilumatobacteraceae bacterium | reverse complement strand
AGAACCGGCATTGGCACCCCTTCGTCGATCGCTGCAGCAACTGTCCAGCGGCCCTCCCCGCTGTCGCTGACGTTGCCGGAGAAGCCCTCCAGCTTTGGGTCGGCCAGTAGCGCGTTGGCCGTGAGGTCGAGCAGCCAACTGGCCACCACGCTGCCTCGCCGCCACACCTCGGCGATTGCCGGGAGATCGAGTTCGTACTGGTAGTACTGCGGATGGGTGAGCGGTGCGGTCTCGGCGTCCTTTAGGCGATCGGTTGCGCCGATGTTGGCATTGGCCAACACGTTGAGGCCCTCCGCGTAGGCGGCCATCAGCCCGTACTCGATGCCGTTGTGCACCATCTTGACGAAGTGCCCGGCGCCGGACTCGCCGCAGTGCAACCAGCCCCGCTCGGCTGTGTCGGGCTCGCCTTCTCGACCGAGCGTGCGGGTCGGCGCCGCGTCGAATCCAGGTGCGAGGCTGTCAAAAATGGGAGCCAGGCGTTGCACTGCGGCTGTGTCGCCGCCGATCATCAGGCAGTAACCGCGTTCCAAACCGAACACGCCGCCGCTGGTGCCGACATCGAGGAAGTGGATGCCGCGTTGCTTCAACGGACCGCTGCGGTCGACGTCGTCGCGGTACCACGAGTTGCCGCCGTCGATCAGCGTGTCACCGACGTCGAGTAGCGGGGCGAACGTGGCGATCGTCTGGTCCACCAGTGCGGCCGGGACCATCAGCCAGATGTTGCGCGGTGCGGCCAACGCGTCGATGAGTTGCTGCGGCGTGCGCGCCCCACTGATCCCTTCGGCCTCGATCGCTGCGACGGCCGCTTCGGTGACGTCGTAACCGACACACGTGTGACCGTCTCGATGCAACCGACGGACCATGTTGGAGCCCATCCGGCCGAGCCCCACCATGCCCAGCACCACGCTCGTCGAGGATGCGGGCGGTGCTGGCGTCGTTGTCGTTAGGGGCCCTGTGGGAGGCGCGAGGGGTGGGGGGAGCGAGCCGTCGTCCATTCCTCCAGGTTGCCACGTTTGCGACAGGAGTACGTTGTCGCTGTGGCGAACGAACTGCGAGCAACGATGGCCGGCGCTGAAACCGCCCAGACAACCTTGATCGACCAGCTCGCCGGGCTGACCGATGACCAGGCGCGAAGCCCGTCGCTGTTGCCCGGCTGGTCCGTGGGGCACGTGCTCAGCCACATCGCGCGCAATGCGCAGGGGCAGATGCGGATGATCGTGGCCGCGGGGCGCGGTGAGGTCGGCGTGATGTACCCCGGTGGCCGCGAGGGTCGCGCCGCCGATATCGAGGCCGGTGCGGGGCGCCCCGCTGCCGAGTTGGTGGACGATGTGCGAGTCACAGCTGACGACTTGGTGCGCGCCTGGTCGCAGCTCGACGACGAGGCCTGGCAGCGCATCGGATCTACCGTCAACGGCGATTTGCCGGTGTCGTCGGTGCCTCTATCGCGTTGGCGCGAGGTCACCGTGCACCATGCTGATCTCGGGCCCGGGGTGGGGGCGGGGTACACCTGGCAGGTCTGGCCGGACGAGTACGTGCGTTTGGAACTTGCCCGCCTGACGTCGCTGTGGGCGACCCGCAAACCGATGGGTCTGACCACCTTGCCGCCCGCCGCCTTGGCTGTCAGCGACCATCAACGCGCCGCGTGGCTTCTCGGGCGTACCGGCATCGATGGTCTCCCGCCAGCCGGGCTGATGGGCTAGGCGACAGGACGGTCTACAACCGGGCTAAAGGCCGGGTGGGAGCAGGCGGTTGACGTTCTCGAAGAAGAAGTACAACACGAACACGAATGGGGCCAGTCCCACCAGCGAGCCGAACCAGATCCGGCGAGTGCGCCTCGCCAAGCGGTAGCTGCCATAGGCGATGGCGATCAGCGCCACCAACCAGAACACGATGTGCGGCCAGGCAGAGGCGTCGTTGAACCAACCGCCGGCGAACGCATCCTCGCTGGCTGCCGGGATCGTGCTGGCGGTCGGTTGGCCAGTGGTGGACGACACGGTGGATTCGGTTGGCCCTGTAGTAGTAGACGCCGGAGGCAGAGCTTGTCCGGCGATGGTGCTCTCCGTTGGCACGGTCGGCATCGGCACCGATGTGGCCGCAGCGGTGGTGCTCGACTGGTCGTCGCCGGGGATCGTCGGGTCGCTCGGAGGACCGGCTACAGGCGTGGCCGTGAACAGCGGACTCGACTGGTCCGCAGCCAATTCGCTGCGGATGATGATCCGATTGGTCGATGTGTACTTCGGGTGGCACGAGGCCAGCACCAACGTGGCCTTCGTCGGATCGGTCGTCGGTACCACGGCCGCATATGAACTGGCGCTGACGATCTCGGTGCCGGTTACGAGGTATACGAAATGTGGCGAGTCATTGCCGACCTTCGGGTAGGTGATCACGATCTGATCGCCGGGTCGCAGCTTGTCGACGTTCTCGAACGGGGCGAGGTGGCTCGTGCGATGTCCGGCTATCGCGCTGTTGCCGAGCTGTCCGGGCAGCACAGATTCAGGGAAGTGACCGGGACCGTCGGCCAACTGGGCCAGCCCGACACCCTCGACAACCTTGAAGTCAATGCCGATTCGTGGAATCTGGATACGCACCAGCGGATCGCCGATGTGCGGTTTGCCGAACGGGTAGGCGATCTCGCTATCGGAGACTGCAGTCGTGTCCGTAGTGTCCGTAGTGTCCGGCGCGTTCGACGTCGACGTCGTTGTCGCCTCGGCGGGGATGGTGGTGGTCACCTCCGGGGAGCTGGTCGACGCGCTCGTGCTCGTGCCGGTCGGGCCAGGAGCGCCGGTTGAGGCGACCGTGGTAGGAGACGCCGATGTGGTCACGGCCATCTTGTTGAACTCGGAGTCCAGTCGGTTTTGGGCCTGAGCGGTGTATACGCCGGTGCCCCACAACTGGTAGGCGACGAAGGCAAACATCATCAGCCCGGCGACGATCAGCACCCTGCCGATCCCGGCGACGACCCACCGCCAGTCGTGCGGCTGGGGTGCCCTGTCGAAGATGCGGTGCGGCTTACGTGGGCGCGACGGCGGTGGCCTCGTCGTGGTTCTACCGCCTTCGCTCACGGCCGGGCATGGTAGTGGTAGCGCAGAACGATCTAGCCGCGCCGTAATCGCAGCTGTCTCGGCCAACGCAGCAAGCAGGGATCAACCAGCGGGTTTCAACCAGCTCACCGCATTGGCGTAGCTCTCGTCGATTATCGCACCGGCATGTCCGACCGCGAACGTCGTGACGCTGGACGGTGGAGCGAGCACCTCGAGCACGGCGAGTCCCTCGGGAGGGCGCAGCAGCGTCGTGCGATCGTGGGCTTCGACCCCGAAAGTGGACGCCCGGAACAACAGGTCGATTGCCCTCATCGGTGGAGGTCCCTCGGCCAGCGGTGGTACTGAGAGCACAAGTGCACTGGCGGCACCGAGTTCCAAGGTGAGGTCCAGCGGCATATCGGCGACCACCCCGCCGTCGATCAACAGCAACCCGTCGCGCTCCACAGGCGGGTATACCCCGGGGAAAGCCGAGCTGGCCATGATCGCCGAGGCCGCATCTCCGGCGGTGAGCGCGACGGCACGACCGTTGAACAGGTTGGTGGCGATCACCACCACCCGAACCGGAGCGTCCTGCAGCAGCCGGAAGCCGAATGTGCGCCGCAGGAACACCTCGCCGTAGCGGTTGTCGAGGAACGACGACCGTCGCCCGGTGAACGCCAGTGCCACCCGACCAGGCTCGACTCGCAACAGATCGCGGCGCTTGATCGACCGCCACAGCGACTCGATGCGCGCCGATCCGGCGACCCCAGGGTTCCACGCAGCAAGTGCCGCGTTCACCGCTCCGGCCGACACGCCGACGAGCATGTCCGGATGTACGCCGGCTTCGGCCAGGGCCCGTAGCACCCCAACCTGGTAAGCCCCCAGAGCGCCGCCGCCCGGTAGCACGAAGGCCAATGGCCGCGGTAGTGCCATGACCCGATCGAGTGTCACCGCTGAATCATGCCCGACTTCGAATCATCGTCAGGATCTGGGGTGTCATTGTCCGATCTGAGGTGTCCGATCGTCGCGCGATCTGAGGTGTCGGGTCAGCGGATCACCGGCAGGTAGCCACAGCGGCGGCGTCGTTCAAGAACGCGTGGGTCACACCCCACACCGTGGTGCGCGCCTCACCGGCAGGCAGCGCCTCGGCAAATCCCAGCAACCGCTCAGCTACCTGATCGGCCCGGCAGCCGTCGTCGCCGTCGCTCTGCAAGTCGTCAAGATCCAGCAGGTCGAACGCGTTCGGTGCCAGCGCGCCGGCGTCGATGAGCTGCGCGGTGACCGCGATCACTGCGATTACTGCGGCGTCGGCCACTCTCGAACCGAACCGTGCCCTGGAATCGGTTTCGGCCCGCTCTTCACTCGGGGGGATCAGGCCCTGTTCTTCGAGCTTGTCCAGCGCAGCGCGGGCACCGAACTTGTAGGCCACCTCCATCGTTGCCTTGGTGGTCGGTTCTGGTATCGCTGCGATCGACGAGACGATCAGCTTGTTCACCAGCCCGTAGCAGAGGTCGAAGATCATCCTCTGCTGAGCGGCGTCGGACACCTCTTCATGGCCGACAATCTGCCAAACCATCACCACCGTGCTGGCGATGTCATCCACCAGCGCGACGTCGAGGTGTCCGTCGGCTCGAACGTAGCTTTGCTCGCCGACCAGCCGTTGCATTGCGGCACGTTCGTCGATGAGCACGGCCATCGATCGGTCGTCGTCGAGCACCCTCGCCAGTTCCTGTTCGCCCTCGCGTCGCGTCCAGCCCCATTGCGCTGCACGCGGTCCGAACTGAAACAGCCATGGCACCACCAGCGCTGCCAGGAACTGACGATTTCCGCTGATGGAGACGTCCGGATCGACCGGTCGAACCCACCCAGGATTGATGACGAACTCGATGAACTTTCGTATCACTGTCCCCGCAGTTGCCACCTCCAGCACGGTTGGATCGGTTCCTGCAAGGACCACTTGGCGTGCCCAACGCTGATCGGATGCGACGTTCCACAGCAGCGCCGGCTGCTGTGCGGCGAGCAGCACGAACGCTGCGCAGGCATCGATGTCGCGCAGCAGGTTGGCCAGCACCACGTCGCCTGTGTTGTGCCGAGGCTCTCCTGGAGTCGTTGGCGTGCCGAACAGGTGTGGTTGGCCGGCGAACGTGAGCGGATCCAACTCTCGTTGCAGGATGTCGGCGCTCGCCTGTGCCAGCACGGCCGAGTCAAGACTGAGGGAGCGCATGAACATCGCCGCGGTGTACCAGTCCATCTCTCCGATGATCTGCGGGTAGGCGGAAGGGTCGCGACGGGTGTCGTAGATCGCGCCCAACGCAGCGAGTGCCGGTTCGATCGTGGCGGGGTGCATCGTGTCGTCGTCGTCGTCGTCAGCTGGCGGTTGCGCGGCTTGGCCCTGCGGCCAGCGCCAAGCCAACGCCTCGGCCAGTTCAACCCACCGCACGAATGACCCGGTGAACGCCTGGGTGAGGTCCGGGTCAGCGCCGATGGCTGCCAGCCGCGCGGCCAACCAGGCGACCTCGGTGTCGGTGTCGAGTAACTGCGCTAGGTCGCCGCTGTTCAGCAGCTCGCCGAGCATCCGGGCCTCGGCACCGCTCACTGCAACCACCGCGGCCAACGGGTCTTGGGTCAACATGTACGGTCGGCTCACCGACCAGCCGCGTTTGGTCATCAGCTTGGGGATCGCGCTGGTCAGGTCGTCCGCACGCAGGTTGCCTGCCGGAACCCCGAACAGCAGCATGCAACTGTCCATGCTGCGCACAACCGGCAGCCAGGTGTCGGACAGTCGTGAGGCCGTCGACCGCAGTGTCCGCATTGCGGCGGTTGCTTCCGGATCGTTGCAGTTGATCAGTTCCAACTCGACGATCGTGCGTGTCATCGCCAGCCGTAGTTGGGCCACCCGCGTTGGGTCGAAGGCCACGAACTCGCTCATCAACGCGCTCAACGGGCATCGCCTCGAAACCAGTGCGCGCCGGTTGAGGATGTGCTCGCTGCGATCGGTGACGCTGCGATCGGTGACGCTGCGATCGGTGACGCTGCGATCGGTGACGCTGCGATCGGTGACGCTGCGATCGGTG
>JBDSMK010000235.1:0-3484 GCA_039915905.1 Ilumatobacteraceae bacterium | reverse complement strand
CCGCGCAACGGCAGGAGTGGACCACCGAGGTCATCACCCACACGTTCATCCACGAGAACATGCGCAAGCGGTTCGTCGACGGCTTCCACTACGACGCCCATCCGATGGGCATGCTTGTCAGCGCGATCGCCGCGCTCGGCACGTTCTATCCGGATGCCAAGGACATAACCGACCCGGAAAGCCGCGACAAGCAGATCCTGCGCCTGATCGCAAAGATGCCGACACTTGCGGCAATGTGCTACCGATTCTCGGTCGGCCTGCCGTTCGTGTACCCGAACAACGATCTTTCGTTTCCGGCCAACTTCTTGAACATGATGTGGAAGATCGGCGACTACGAAGTCGACCCCCGGTTGGAGCGGGCGATGGATGTGCTGTTCATCCTCCACGCCGACCACGAGCAGAACTGCGGCACCACCGCAATGCGCGTCGTCGGATCGAGCGAAGCAGATCCCTACACGTCTGCCGCGGCTGCCGCTTCCGCGCTGTACGGACCGTTGCACGGCGGCGCCAACGAGGCGGTGGTGCGTATGCTCACGGAGATCGGCAGCATCGACAACGTGCCGGCGTTCATCGCCGACGTGAAGAGCGGCACAGGTGGACGGCTGATGGGTTTCGGTCACCGGGTGTACAAGAACTACGACCCGCGGGCCACGATCATCAAGAAGACCGCCTATGAGGTGTTCGAGGTAACCGGCAAGAACCCGCTGCTGGACATCGCCTTGAAGCTGGAGGAGGCGGCGATCAGCGACGAATACTTCACCAGTCGCAAGCTCTACCCGAACGTCGACTTCTACTCCGGATTGATCTACCAGGCACTCGGGTTCCCGGTGGCCATGTTCACGGTGCTGTTCGCCATTCCTCGCACTGTCGGCTGGCTGTCTCACTGGAAAGAGCTTCTCGGCGACAAGGATCAGAAGATCAGCCGACCCCGGCAGTGGTACGTCGGCGACGGCGAGCGCAAGTACGTGCCGGTGGAGAATCGCTGACCACCTGCCGCGCCACCGGATGCTCCCGGCAGACCTAATCTGACCATCTCCGGGTGCATCTGGTGATGGAGATAGATGAACGACGACCCTGAAGTCGATCCCACGATGGCGGAGACGACTCCGGCTCGGCCGCGTTGGCACGGAGCCGTGGCGGGACTTGTCTCCGGCGCGGTGGCTGTCACCGTGGGGATGCTGGTGGCCGGGATCATCGAGGTGGTCTCGCCGATCGACGCCGTCGGCAGCACGTTCATCGACCACGTGCCGGCATGGTTGAAAGACCTGGCGATTCGGTGGTTCGGCACCAACGACAAGATCGCTCTGCGCGTCGGGATCGTGGTGATCCTGGGTTTTGCCGCGATCGCCGTCGGGATCGTCGCCGATCACCGTCCTTGGTTCGGCGTGGGTGGCATCGCGCTGTTCGGGCTGGTCGGTCTACTGGCGGCCGTCAGCCGGCCAGCGGAGCCGGGTTCGGCCTTCCTTCCATCGTTACTCGGGGCGCTGGTGGGAGCGTGGCTGATTTACCGGTTGGCGCGCGGTGAGTGGGCTGGGCCACTGGCTACGCCGCATCGCTCGGCCGTGCCCCTCGGTTGGGACCGCCGTCGGTTCCTGGCGGTGTCTGGGGCGGCCGGGGCAACCGCCGTGGCTGCCGGCTTTGCGGCGCAGGCGCTCGAGCGGAACAGGGTTCAGCACATCCGCAACGAGATCCCGCGTGCTCTACCGGCTGCTGCCGTCGCCCCTGGGCCGGCCACATTGCCGACCGCGACGTCTGTGGAGCTCGATCCGGCAACGCCGTACTTCACGCCGAACGCCGACTTCTACCGGATCGACACTGCACTGTCGTTCCCGCGCATCGACATCGACTCGTGGAGGGTCGAGATCGCCGGGATGGTGGCCGAGAAGTTGTCGCTGAGCTACGCCGAGTTGAGTGCACTTCCCCAGGTGCAGCGGGTTGTAACCCTCACGTGCGTGTCGAACGATGTAGGCGGCGACCTTGTCGGCAACGCCACTTGGCAGGGCGTGCTGCTGAAGGATCTCCTGCAGCAGGCCGGAGTCGACCCTGCCGGCGAGCAGGTGTACAGCACCAGCCTCGACGGGTGGAGCAGCGGGTTCCCGTTGAGCGTTGCGTTGGACGGGCGAGACGCGATGATCGCGATCGGGATGAACGGTCAGCCGCTCCCGTTGGAGCATGGATTTCCGGCGCGACTGGTGGTACCGGGTCTCTACGGCTACGTCAGTGGAACGAAGTGGCTGCGCAAGATCGAGATAAACAGGTGGAGCGACGCGCAAGGCTTTTGGGTGCCGCTCGGGTGGTCGCGCGACGGGCCGATCAAGACGCAGTCACGCATCGACGTGCCACGCCGCGGCGACACGGTGGCCGCAGGCGCGGCCAAGATCGCCGGCGTGGCGTGGGCGCAGCACCGCGGTGTGGACACCGTCGAGGTGCGCATCGACAGCGGCGAGTGGCGTCCGGCAACTCTGTCGCAGGACGCGGCCGACGACGCCTGGCGTCAATGGGTGATAGACTGGGATGCAGTTCCAGGCAAGCACACGCTGCAGGTGCGGGCCACCGACAAGACGGGCGCGGTGCAGGTCGAGAAGGTCACGTCGCCGGCGCCCGACGGGGCCACCGGCTACCACACCCGGACGGTCACCGTTCGATGACGGCGCGGCGACGACGAACAACGACGCAGCGCTCGATTTCGCTCAGCGCACGTCGATCAGGATCTTGCCGATGTTGCTGTTGGATTCCATCGCGAGATGAGCCGCCGCAATGCTTTCAAGCGGATAGCGCGAGTCGATGACCGGTCGCAGCACGCCGGACTCGAACAGCGGCAACATCTCCAACGCGAAGCGACGCACAACGGCGACCTTCTCCTCGATCGGTCGGGATCGCAGCGTTGTGCCGATCCAATGTGATCGCTTGGCCAGCAGCAGACCCACGTTCACCTTCGTAGAGCCACCACCCATCAGACCGACCTGAACGATCGTGCCTCGCGGTGCTACAGCCCTCAGGTTACGGTCGACCTCTTCGCCACCGATCACGTCCAGCACGGTGTGGAACCCGCCCGGCACGGCCGCCGTGGCCTCGCTCAGCCAATCGTTCGGCGAGCGTTCCAGCACCAGGTCGGCACCGAGGTCATGACACGCCGCGGCCTTGCCCGACGAGCAGGTCACGGCAACCCGCGCGCCGATCGCCTTGGCGATCTGGATCGCGGCGGTCCCAACACCGGATGCACCGGCGTGCACCAGTGCCCATCGTCCACTGGTTAGGCCACCCTGCAGCACCAATGCGTCCCAAGCCGTGAGAAAGACCTCGGGGATCGCCGCCGCGTCCGCGGTGTCGACGCTGGCTGGTATCGCCAGCAGTTGCCGTTCGTGAACAGCGATCCGCTCGGCATACCCGCCGCCGGCATCGATGGCCATCACCCGGTCACCGGGCTTCCACATCCGCACCCGACGGCCCACCTCGGCCACGGTGCCAGCGAACTCCAATCCCG
>JBDSMK010000226.1:0-5216 GCA_039915905.1 Ilumatobacteraceae bacterium | reverse complement strand
ACTGGAGCACGCTTCAGAGCTTCGTCGCCACGGAACGTCGGCACCACGCCGTCTATCCGCCCGCCGACGATGTCTACGCGGCCCTGCACCTGACACCGTTGGCTTGCACCCGCGTGGTGATCCTCGGCCAAGATCCGTACCACGGTGCAGGGCAGGCGCACGGGCTGTGCTTCTCGGTGCGTCGCGAGGTGGCGGTGCCTCCGTCGTTGAACAACATCTACACCGAGTTGCGCAACGACCTCGGTATCGCCACACCGCTACACGGCAACCTCGAATCATGGGCGCGTCAGGGGGTGCTGCTGCTGAACACCACGCTTACCGTGCGGGCTGCGCAAGCGGCCTCTCATCAGGGCCACGGCTGGGAGACGTTCACCGACGAGGTGCTCCGGGCGGTCAATGCCAAGAACGAGCGAGTGGTATTCATCTTGTGGGGGGCGGCGGCACGGCGTAAGAAGGCACTGGTCACCGCGCCGCATCACGTCGTCATCGAGTCCGCCCACCCATCACCGCTCAGCGCTTACAACGGCTTCTTCGAGAGCAGACCGTTCAGTCGGACCAATGCCGCGCTGGCCGCCGCCGGCTTGGCCGAGGTCGACTGGCGTCTACCGGACTGAGCTCACCGGACTGAGCTCACCGGACTGGGCCGACCGGACGGGGCCAGCCGGACTGGGCCGACCGGACTGGGCCAGCCGGACTGGGCCGAGCGCAGGCTTCCGAGAACTCCGGTTACCAGAGCCGCCGGTGGGTCAGCTGCCTGCTGTGGCGCGCAACACGTCGATGTCGAAGGCCGACAGCGGCCGCTTGTCGACGCGGTACGGGAAGTGACCTCCGATCGTGGTCGACTGCAGCAGCCGGCCTTGGGAGTCGACCTCGGTGAAGGCCGGTGAGGTGGCTCCACCCCAGGCGATCACCCGGTCACCGTCACCGGTGGTGCGCACGCTGCCAACGCCGAACGAAACCGGCACACGTGAGTCGGACACCGCCCAAACCAGCGTGGCTGTGTCGTTGTTCTGATCGATCGCGTACTCCACGGCGCGTGGCGCACCGACGTTGGTGTTGTTGTCGAACAGCCGAAGGTGACCGTTCGGCAACAACTCGGCGTCGTGCTGGCGGAAGAAGCCGTTCATCGGGTCATCGACGAACGAAACGTCGCTGCGAACCCCGCCAATGCGCAGCACCACATCGCCGGAGGAATCGTGCCTGATCTTGAGCACGCTGTCGAGGTGTCTGGCCGACACCACCAGGTCGCCGTCGGGAGCCAGGCTGACGGAGTTGATGTGCGCAAGATCGACGCCCGTTCCAGCCGACCCGGGGAAGCGCTGGGGGAAGGTCGTGTCGGTGACCAGCGTGTGGTCCTCGCTCCGCCAGGTCCAGGCGACGGTGCCGTCCGGGCGGATCTCCTGCAGATGACCGTCGTAGACCAGTTCGTCGGATCCGAAGCCGAAACCGAGCGCGGTGAGGTCGACGTGATCGCGGGGCACGTAGGTGATCAGCACTACGTTGCCGTTGGGCAACTGCAGAAAGTCGTGGTGATCGGTGGCACCACCGACCGTCTTGATCGTGCGCACCAGCGTGCCGTCGAGGCGGTGGACCTCCCAGACGCCCGCCGGGTCGCTGCCGAACGCCACGCCCTGCAGCTTTGTCCACGCCAAGGTCCCGTCGGCCAGCAGCGTCGGATCGATCGACGGGCTGGTCACCCTGTGGTACCAGACGGGGACCCCGCGACCATCGAGGATCATGATGAACAGGCCGTCGGAGTTCACGTTGAAGGCATCTTCGGTGAGGTACCAGCCAGGGTGCGGCGCCTCTATGCGATCGACCTGCAGAACTGGGAAGTCGTGCGGCAGGCAGCGCACCCAATACTCCTCGGGTGTCGATCCGGAGATTCCGGCACGCACGACGAACGCCTGGTTCTCCTGCATCGTCAGCGACGCATCGACTGTGGCCGAGGTGGCCGGCGCCGGCGTCTGCCCGGCGGGCGTGATGCTCACGGTGCTGCCCGGGCCGCCGCCGGCATGTACCTCTACAGTGTTCGGACCCGCGCTGCAACGCACCGTGTAGTCGTGCTGATCGGGCCGGAACACGCCAGGGGTCAACGACAGCGGGCTGATCGACAGCGAGTGAAGTGGACCTCCGGGGCCGAACGTGCCGACCACGTCGACCACCACATGCATCGAGGAGAAGGCGTAGATGCAGACCCGGCTGTCCGGTGGACTGTCCGGTGGACTGGCCGGTGGGCTGTCTGCTGGGCTGTCTGGCGCGATTGCGACGAACGCCTCGTTGGTTGCCTCGTTGCCAACCACCGCGTTGACCGACGATGTGGCTGGGCGACCGGCGCTGCATGAATACAGCGTGAGGTATCCGGGGCTGTCGGCCTCCGTGGAGACCACGTTGAGCACGACCGTGGAACCGATCGGCAATGCCCCGGCTCGGGTCGGGTCGAACGACACGGTGCTACCCGCCTGCAGCTTCCCGGAAATGCCGCCGGTGCCATCGCGACTGTCGAGCACACGAGTGCCGGGCAGTGCGCGGAACAGTGTGCCGCTGCCTGGATCGCCTCCGAACCAGCCCTCTACATCAACCACCACGTGCACGTCGGCATAGCTCCACAGGCACACGGCACCACTCGAGTCGAGACCCACCACAGCGTGATTGGCGCGCTGCTCGTTGGCCACGAAGTTCACCGTAGAGGTGACCGGACGGGCAGTGCCGCACGGATAAACGCTGACAAACCCGGGCCGCTGTGCGTCGGTGGACGTGATGTTCAGCGCCACGGCGGCGGCGGTGGCCGGAACATTGTTGCCAGGAAGCGGAGCGCCGGCGATCGGAAGGCGCAACTCCGTGCCCGCCGGCAGCGGGCCGGACTGGCCGTCTGGACGCAAGTCCGTACGAGTGTCGAGCACGCGTTCGCCGGAAACCTCGTGGAAGGGCGCGCCGAAGCGGCCGAACCATCCGGTGGAGTCGACCACGAGGTTCAGCGAGGTGAGCGTGTACATGCACACCTGACGGGTGGGGCCGAGCTGCACGAGCACCGAGTTGGCCGTCGGGTCCAGCCGGCGAGGGTTGACGTTGGAGGCCGACGGTCGCGGTGAACCGCACGGGTAGACCGTGACGAAGCCTCGGGCGGCTGCGTCGACAGTGGTGATGTTCAACGCCACTGCCTCGGCGTCGGTTGGGATGGTGGTGGCTGCTGGCCCCACGTTCAAGTCGACGACGGCAGTGCATCCGGCGCCGACGGGGCCAGTGCCCAGACGAGTGTCCAACAGGCGGACCGGGGTGATCGGATGGAACCCCGATTCGGTTGCAGGCGGCTGCTGACCTACGACGGTCGGAGGTTGGCACCCGGCTGCCGAAACGCCGCTCGGGGGTGCAGCCAGCCCGACCATCAGTGCCCCGGCGAGCATCGCCGCAACTGCCACGAAGGAACTTCGAAGACCCATCGAATCAGCTCGGGATCTGCTGGGTGATGCAGTGGATGCCGCCGCCGCCGATGGCCAAGATGGCGCCCACATCGAGTCCGATGGTCTCCCGACCCGGATACTGGGAGGCAATGATCTGCAGCATCTCGTCGTCTGCGCGATTGCCGCACACCGGCACGACGACGAACCCGTTGCCGACGTAGTAGTTCAGGTATGGCACCGCGAGGCGCTGCCCCTCGCGCTCGACGAACGGGAGCACCGGCACCTCGACCACTTCGATCGGCTCACCGCGAGCATCGAGCGCGTCGCGAGCCATTCGCGCATTGACGTTCATCCGCAACCAGTCGGCCTCGGCCTGGTCGTGGCAACCCTGGACCACCAGCGTGCCAGGTCTGGCAAACGCGGCCACGTTGTCGACATGCCCGTCGGTGTCGTCATCTAGTGCCAATCCGTGCGGCAGCCACAGCACCACCTCGAGGCCCAGCTCACCGCGCAAGTATTCGGCGATGCGGAGCTGGTTCATCGACGGGTTGCGATTCGGATGCATCAGACATTGCAATGTGGTCACCGCCGTGCCAGCACCATCGACGCTGATCGAGCCGCCTTCGAGCACCATCGGTACCGAACGCATCTCGTGGCCGGCGTGCTGAGCCCACCGGCGGGCCACGGCCGCGTCGGCCGCGAAGGGTGCGAACTTCTCTCCCCAGCCGTTGAACACCCAATCGAGGGCCACACGCGTGCCGCCACCCTTGACATAGATCGGCCCACTGTCGCGGAACCACGAGTCGTCGATCGGCAGCTGCACCACTTCTACCGCCGACCCGCACTGCTGAGCGGCATCGGCCACGGCGGCGGGGCTCCCGGCGATCATCGTGACCGGCTCGTAACGGGCGACGGTTCTGGCGACCTCTGCGTGAGCGGCACACGCCTCGGCCATCAGCGGACCCGGGTAGATCGCCTCGCGGCACGGCCAGCACATCACGGTGCGTTCGTGCTCGGCGAACTCACCCGGCATCCGCAAGCCGATCACCTGGCCCTTGAACCGGTAGTTGGCGGTCCGGCACCTGCTGCCGGCACCTCGCCGTCGAGTGTCAGCAGCGCTCCGTACAGGTCAGGGCGCCGATCACGAAACAGGCCCCATGAGCTGCGCGTCTGGCGCAGCTCGTCGAGGTCGAACGAGGCAGTGAGCACAGCGTCACCTTCACGACCGGCCTCGGCAACCTTCGCGCCGGTGTTGTCGGCGATGAACGACGACCCGTAGAAGTCGATCTCCCTACCGCCGTCCGGATGGCCCACCTCGCGTCCGTAGCGGTTGGACGCGACCAACGGCATCAGGTTGGCGCCGGCGTGGCCCTGCATCACCCGCTGCCAGTGGCCGCTCGAATCCCACGATGGGTCCGGCGGCTCACTGCCAATGGCAGTCGGGTAGGCCAGCACCTCGGCACCGAGCAGGGCCATGCATCTCGCCGACTCCGGAAACCACTGGTCCCAGCAGATCCCTACGCCGACGGTCGCATAGCGCGTTCGCCACACCCGAAAGCCGGTGTCACCGGGGTTGAAGTAGTACTTCTCCGTGTATCCCGGGCCGTCGGGGATGTGACTCTTGCGGTACTTGCCAAGCACCCCACCGTCGGCGTCGACCACGACCACTGTGTTGAACGTGGCCTGACCCGCGCGCTCATAGACACTCAGCGGAAGCACCACACCGAGCTCGGCGGCCAGCCTGCGGAAGTACTCGATCGTTGGATGCCCGCCAAGCGCTCGGGCACGGGCGAAGTGCTCGGGCAGCTGGTCGAT
>JBDSMK010000211.1:0-4477 GCA_039915905.1 Ilumatobacteraceae bacterium | reverse complement strand
GCAGCAGCCGGTCTCACCGCTCACCGGACCACGGGTGGGTGGGGCGGGTTGGGCCCGCGCCGGTCTGGGTCAGCCGGTCTGGGTCAGCCGGTCTGGGTCTGGTTCAGGCGATTGCGGTTCTTGAACTTGGCCTTGCGGTAGTCGCGGTTCATCAACGCGATCACGTCGATCGAAATCGACTTCGGGCAGGCTGCCTCGCACTCGCCGTGGTGGGTGCACGAGCCGAAGTATCCATCCATCGTCTCGACCATCGCCTCCACCCTGCTGTAACGCTCTGCAGCACCTTGCGGCAGAAGGTTGAGGTGAGTGATCTTGGCACCGGTGAACAGGTGGGCGGCACCATTCGGGCAGGCCGCGACGCAAGCCCCGCAGCCGATGCACTCAGCAGCGTCCATCGCCGCGTCGGCCACCGGCTTGGGCACGGGAATGAGGTTGGCGTCCGGCGCACCACCGGTCGGAGCCGTGATGTAACCGCCGGACTCGATGATCCGGTCGAACGCCGAGCGGTCGACCATCAGGTCCTTGATCACCGGAAACGCTGTGGCCCGCCACGGCTCGACAACGATCTCTCGGTTGGAGGTGAACTTGCGCATGTGCAACTGGCATGTCGCGGTGCCGCGCTGCGGTCCATGGGCAACCCCGTCGATCATCAGCGAGCAGGTGCCGCAAATGCCCTCACGACAGTCGCTGTCGAACACCACCGCTTCCTTGTCCTCGCCGATCAGCCGCTCGTTGAGCACGTCGAGCATCTCCAAGAACGAAGCCTCGTCGCTGATCTCGTCGACCTTGTAACTCTCGAACCGACCGGGCGCGTCGGGGCCCGCTTGGCGCCAGATCTTGAGCGTCAGGTTGGTGAGATGGTTGGTGAGATGGTTGCTGGACGACGGCTGGTTCACTTGTAGCTCCGGGTGGCGAGATGCACTGCCTCGAATTCGAGGTGTTCCTTGTTGCATATGGGATTCATCGGGTCGCCGGTCCACTCCCAGGCGGCAACGTAGGAGAAGTTCTCGTCATCGCGCTTAGCTTCTCCCTCAGCGTCCTGGTACTCGGTGCGGAAGTGAGCGCCGCAGCTTTCTCGACGCTCCAGTGCATCGCGGCACATCAACATGCCGAGCTGGAAGAAGTCATCGACCCGCCCGGCCTTCTCCAACGTCTGGTTGACACTCTCACCGTTACCGGTGACCCGCAGGTCCTTCTTGAACTGGTCGTAGAGCACCGGCAGCTCCTGCAGTGCCGTGGTCAAACCCTCCTCGGTGCGCTCCATGCCGCAGTAGTCCCACACGATCTTGCCGAGTTCGCGGTGGAAGTGGTCAGGCGAGTTGGTGCCCTTGATGTCCAGGTAGCCCTGGAAGCGGGCCTTGGCCGCAGTCTCAGCGGCCTTGAACTCAGCGTGGTCTGTTCCGGGCATCGGCTTGTTGAGCAGTGGTGCGAGGTAGTTGCTGATCGTCGCCGGCAACACGAAGTAACCGTCGGCCAGACCCTGCATCAGCGCCGAAGCACCGAGCCTGTTGGCTCCGTGGTCGCTGAAGTTGCATTCGCCGGCGGCATAAAGACCAGGGATCGAGGTCATCAACTCGTAGTCGACCCACAGTCCGCCCATCGTGTAGTGGCTGGCGGGATAGATCCGCATCGGGCTCTTGTAGGGATCCTCGCCGGTGATCCGTTCGTACATCTCGAACAGGTTGCCGTAGCGTTCTTTGACCACGTGCTGGCCGAGGCGGGCGATTGCCTCGGCAAAGTCCAAGTTGACGCCGTTCTTCAACGGACCGACACCACGCCCCGAATCGACAGCCCGCTTGGCAGCGCGCGAGGAGATGTCGCGTGGTGCGAGGTTGCCGAAACTGGGATACAACCGCTCCAGGTAGTAGTCGCGGTCGCCCTCGGGAATCTGCGCCGCCGGACGCTCGTCACCCTCGACCTTTGGTACCCACACCCGGCCGTCGTTGCGTAGCGACTCGCTCATCAAGGTGAGCTTCGATTGTGTGTCGTCGCTCTGCGGGATGCACGTCGGGTGGATCTGGGTGTAGCACGGGTTGGCGAAGCATGCGCCCTTCTGGTGTGCCCGCCATGCCGCGGTGACGTTGCAGTTCATCGCGTTGGTGGACAGGAAGAACACGTTGCCGTAACCGCCTGTGGCCAACACGGTGGCGTGACCGGCATGCGACTGGAACTCGCCGTTGATCAGGTCTCGGGTGACGATGCCTGCGCAGCGGCCGTCGATCACGACGGTGTCGACCAGTTCGACGCGGTTGAACAATCGCACGTTGCCGAGACCGATCTGACGTGACAGTTGCTGGTAGGCGCCGAGCAGCAACTGTTGGCCGGTCTGACCTCTGGCGTAGAACGTGCGGCTCACCTGCGCGCCGCCGAACGAGCGGTTGTCCAGTAAGCCGCCGTACTCACGGGCGAATGGCACGCCCTGAGCAACCATCTGATCGATGATGTTGACGCTCACCTCGGCCAGGCGATGAGTGTTCGATTCACGCGAACGGAAGTCACCGCCCTTGACCGTGTCGTAGAACAACCTGAACACGGAGTCGCCGTCGTAGTGGTAATTCTTCGCCGCGTTGATGCCGCCCTGGGCCGCGATCGAGTGCGCCCGGCGCGGCGAATCGTGGAACGTGAAAACGTCGACCTGGTAGCCGAGCTCGGCCAGCGTGGCCGCCGCCGAGGCACCGGCCAGCCCCGATCCGACCATCAGGATCTTGAACTTGCGCTTGTTGTTGGGATTGACGAGTTTGGCGTGCTCCTTGTACGACTCCCACTTCTCGCCGATCGGACCGTCGGGAACCTTCGAATCCAATGTGATGCTCATGCGCAATTCCTCACTTGGTGCTGACGATGCCGGCGAGGACGGCGATCGGGAACGAGACGTTTATGACCACGATCGCGGTGGCGAACGCGGTGGCGAACCAGCGGCGCCACTGGTTGAACCGCGGGTTGTTCCAACCCATTGACTGGAACAGGCTCCAGGCCCCCCAGAACAGGTGGATGCCGAGCACGATGTTGGCGACGATGTACAAGATGGCCACCGGCACCCGGTCGAAGCTGCGCACGACGTTGCCATAGACGTTGCCGCGTACGAACGTGCCGTTGGTACCAACCGCGTTCCACCACCCCCAGGTGAGATCGGCGAGGTGCCAGAACACGAACAGGAAGATGATGATCCCGCTCCAGCGCATCGTGCGCCCGGCGAAGTTGGCCGCCTGGTAGTCACGTGGGCCCTGATACTTGACCGCTCGGGCCCTGTGGTTCTGCCTGGTCAGTCCGTAAGCCGCATGAAGGTGAAGCACCAGCGCACCGAAAAGCAGCACCCGCAAGATCCACAGCACGACCGTGCGCGGCGCCAGCGGCACCAGCAACTCGCGGAGGAACTCGCCGTAATGGTTGATGTCGGACGGGCCGAGGTACATCTTCAGGTTGCCGATGGCATGGGCCACGATGTAGCCCATCAACGCGATACCGCTGAGCGCCATCGCGTACTTCTTGCCCACCGCCGTGCTGTACAGGTCGAGCAGAAAGAACTTGCGGCGCTTGCGCGGATGGGCCGCCGAACCCGAAACCGGCCCTCTGGTTTGAACTGCCTGTGCCATCGGCTGACGGCCTTTCCTGTACGCCTCGTGAGAAGCTCGAGATGCGATGTCGGTGTTGCTTGTGCGAACGGTAGCCCCGACGCTGGTGCCTACTCCAACTCCCGCGTGACCGCTTGAGTTTCGCGGCTTACCCGCGAAGTACCTACACTCTCCACGTTTGCCAACCCAGCGCGCCCAACATGCGCGCCCGAGAGACCCGGAGATTTACCGGTGCCAGCAACCATCGCTGCCGAAGGCGGCTATCAGGTTTTCCAACTCCAAGGCGGCGAGTGGTTCGTCCTGATCGGGTCCGTAGCCACCGCGCTGATCGCGATCGCCGTGGGCTTCTACTTGGCGCGCAGCGTCATGTCCGAAGACGAGGGCAGTCCGAAGATGCGCGAGATCGCCAGGGCGATCCAGGTGGGGGCCATGGCCTACCTCAAGCGCCAGTTCCGCACGATCGCGATGATCGTCATCCCAGTGGCGGCGATCGTGTTCCTCACCTCCACCGCGATCAAGAACCCGGTCACCGGAATTGAAGCGCTCAACTTCACCCAGTCGGGCGCGTTCCGTACGTTGGCGTTCCTGCTCGGTTGCGTCGCGTCCGGTCTTACCGGCTACATCGGCATGACCTTGGCGACCCGCGGCAACGTCCGCACGGCAGCAGCGGCGCTCACCAACAGCATGCCCAAGGCGCTGACCATCGCGTTCCGCACCGGTGGTGTGGCCGGCATGTTCACCGTCGGTCTCGGTTTGCTGGGCGCCACCGGCATCATCATCGTGTTCCAGAACACCTCGTCGGTGATCCTCATCGGCTTCAGCTTTGGTGGGTCGCTCCTGGCCCTGTTCCTGCGCGTCGGCGGCGGCATCTTCACCAAGGCGGCCGACGTCGGCGCCGACCTGGT
>JBDSMK010000210.1:0-5107 GCA_039915905.1 Ilumatobacteraceae bacterium | reverse complement strand
CCGATCGGGCGGTTGGGGTCACTGAGCCCGGCACGCGACCGGCGGATCGCATTGGACACCGCCGTCACCGCCTCGTCCTGCCCGATGACCCGCTTGTGCAACTGTTCCTCGAGGTGCACAAGCTTGGCCATTTCGCCTTCCATCAGCCTGGTCACCGGCACCCCGGTCCACTTGCTGACGACCTCGGCGATGTCCTCGGCGTCGACTTCCTCCTTCAGCATCCGGTTGTCGACCTGCAACTCGTCGAGGTGTGCGGTGGCCTCGGCGACGCGCCGCTCCAGCTCGGGGATGCGCCCGTAGCGGATCTCGGCGGCGATCGCCAGATCAGTCTCCCGTTCGAGCTGCTGGCCGAGCTGACCTAGCTCCTCCTTGAGGGAGCGGATCGCGTCGATCGCCGACTTCTCGCCCTCCCAGTGCGCCTTCATTGCATGCACCTGAACATTCAGCCCGGCGAGCTCCTCGACCAGGGTGTCGAGTCGATCCTTCGACGCCGAATCGGTCTCCTTCGACAGAGCGACCTGTTCGATCTCCAGCTGCAGGATGCGGCGCTGGACGACGTCGATCTCGGTGGGCAACGAGTCGATCTCGATGCGCAACTTGCTGGCCGACTCGTCGATCAGGTCGATGGCCTTGTCCGGTAGGAATCGATTGGTCAGGTAGCGGTTTGACAACACAGCTGCGGCAACGAGCGCAGAGTCCTGGATGCGCACCCCGTGGTGAACCTCGTAGCGCTCCTTCAAGCCGCGCAGGATCCCGATGGTGTCCTCCACGCTCGGTTCCCCGACATATACCTGCTGGAAGCGGCGCTCCAACGCCGGATCCTTCTCGACGTGGGTGCGGTACTCATCGAGCGTGGTGGCGCCGATCATCCTCAACTCGCCGCGGGCCAACATCGGCTTGATCATGTTGCCTGCATCCATCGCGCCCTCGGCGCCGCCGGCGCCGACGATGGTGTGCAGTTCATCGACGAACGTGATAACCCGGCCCTCTGAGTCGGTGACCTCCTTGAGCACGGCTTTCAACCGCTCCTCGAACTCGCCGCGATACTTAGCCCCGGCCAGCATCGCGCCGATGTCGAGAGCGATCAGACGCTTGTCCTTCAAACCCTCGGGCACGTCGCCGTCGGCGATCCGCTTGGCCAGACCTTCGACGATGGCGGTCTTACCGACGCCGGGTTCGCCGATCAGCACTGGGTTGTTCTTGGTTCGCCGGCTGAGCACCTGGATGACCCGGCGGATCTCCTCGTCGCGGCCGATGACCGGGTCGATCTTGCCTTCACGAGCCCGTTCGGTGAGATCTTGACCGTACTTCTCCAATGCCGCAAAATTCTGTTCCGGCTCCTTGCTGGTCACTCGGTGGCTGCCGCGGACTTCCTTCAGCGCTTGTAGCAACTCCTCGCTGCCAATGCCGAGTC
Source organism: Ilumatobacteraceae bacterium (assembly GCA_039915905.1). GTDB lineage: Bacteria > Actinomycetota > Acidimicrobiia > Acidimicrobiales > Ilumatobacteraceae > JAODBQ01. The sequence goes on along the minus strand of JBDSMK010000210.1, from coordinate 3,693 downwards.
GCTGGTTCATCGCCATCAGCAGGTGTTCCACGGAGAGGAAGTCGTCGCGCAACTCCTTCTGGTACTTCTCGGCGTTGAGCACGATGTTGTTCAGCTCGCGGTTCATCCGCGGCTCGTCGCCACCGACCGCCTTCGGCAGCTTGGCGACCACCCCGTCGGCCTTCTCGCGCACCATCCCAGGAGCCAGACCGAGCTTCGACAGCACCGCCGGGACCACCGTGTCCTCCTGGCGGGTCAACGCCGCGAGCACGTGGTCGGCAGTGAGTTCCGGGTTGTGGTTTGAACGCGCCTGGTCGATGGCCGCCGAAAATGCCTCGGTGGTCTTCACGGTCCACTTCTTGGGGTCGAACGCCATGTTCGCAGTCTACTCCTAATCAACAAAGCTGCTATGAGTCGTATCAACTTCTGAGCCAATTGGCATTCGCAATTGGCCATATCGTCCTCCGAGCCCGGAGGATTACGTGCCTGACAACCTGACAATAGGATCAGAACAATGGACCTCCCGCCCGTATCAGCCGTAGCCGACGTTCTCGCAATGTGGGGCTACGACGGGTGGCTGACTCCACCGCTGCACACGCTGGTCGCCCCGGCCACCGCAGTGCTCGCGAGGGCCACGACTCTGCGCGTCGAGCTTGCCGAATCAGGCCCTGCGATGAACCCGATCTACGATGTCTTGTCCGGCGACCTCACTGGGCGGGCCGTGGTGATCGCCGGTGCCTCCGGACTCGGCGGTGCGATGTGGGGCGAGATCCTCTCGACTGCAGCTGCCGCAAGCCACGCCGCAGGGTTGCTGCTGGACGGATCGGCCCGCGATGTGGAGGCGATGGTCGCGATCGGGATGCCGGCGTATGCCCGCGACAGGTGTGTGGTCGGCCCACGCGGCAGGGCCCACGTGGTCGCCGTCGAAGGCCCGGTGGACATCGGTGGCGTGCATCTGGATCCCGACGACCTGGTGCTGCTCGACGAGTCGGGTTGCCTGCGAATCCCGGCAGCGGTGGCCGAGGAAGCACTCGACGCTTCGCGCCGCTATGCGGTCGCCGAGGAGAGCGTGATCGAGGCACTCCATCACGGTGCGCCACTGACCGAGGCGTACCGACTGAAGAAAAAGGTTGTCGATCAACTGCGCCGATGAGCAACTGCTTGGAATGCAACCGCGATCTCGCCTAGTGTCAATGGACTGATGGTCAGACCAACGACTTCCGCTCCGGCGCCCACCGCCGACCACGCCGACGGTGGCGTACTGGCGGCCAGCACACCGCTGGTCGACAGCTGGTACATCGTCGCCCGCAGCGTCGACCTGGTGGGCGTCCGGCCACACGCGATCACACTGCTCGGCCGCCGACTGGTGGTGTGGCGATCAACCAACGGGGGCGTCGTCGCGGCCCCGGACCGCTGCCCGCACCGAGAAGCCCCACTATCGGCCGGCACACTCGACAACGGGTGCCTGGAGTGCTGCTACCACGGCTGGGTGTTCGCCGACGACGGTCGCTGCGTTCGCATTCCCTCGACGCTCGAATCTGTTCCTGCTCCACCCCGAGCGCACCTCGACACGGTCCACACCGACGAGCGTTATGGCCTGGTGTGGGTTTGCCTGGGCACGCCACGAGCGCCGATCCCCAGCATCGTCCAAGAGGATGACCCAACCTTCCGGAGGATCAACACCCCGGTGGAACTGTGGCAGACCTCGGCCACCCGGATGGTCGACAACTTCCTCGACATCAGCCACTTCCCGTGGGTCCACGCCGGCACATTCGGGCGTGCTCAGGACACATTGGTGCCGAAGCTGGAGCTTGGCGAACTCGACGCCGACTTCTACGGCTACAGCTACGAGGTCACCGCCAAGAACACCTCGCTCGGGGCGCTGAGCACGGGCGAGCACGGCGACAGCATCGGCCGGCACATGACCACCGGCTACAACATGCCGTTCACCGTGCGCAGCACCATCCGCTACGACTCCGGCTTGGAGCACATCATCTTGATGTTCTCCACCCCCGTCGACGACGTCACCTCGCTGTTCAACTTCGTCATCTGGCGCAACGACGACTTCGCGGTGTCGGCTGAGGAAGTGATCCGCTTCGACCTGGCCATCGGAGCCGAGGACAAGCGGATGCTGGAAAGGGTGCCGGGCTTGCTACCCCTCGACCAGACCACTCTGGTGAGCGTGCAGGCGGACAAGTGCTCGGTGGAGTGGCGCCGGCGCCTCGTTGCGCTGATGGCCGGCGCGTAGACGTAGCAGGACTGACCCATGACGCTCGACATCACATCGCCGACGGCACCGGTACAGGAGGCGTTCGTCTCGATCCGCGAGGTGGACAAGTCGTTCCATCGCCGCGGACGCACGGTGGTCGCGCTGCACGGCGTAGATCTCGACATCCGCCGCGGTGAGTTCGTCAGCCTGCTCGGGCCTAGTGGGTGCGGCAAGTCCACGCTGCTGCGGATAATCGGTGGGCTGCACGACACCGATGCCGGCATCGTGCGTGTCGGCGGGGTCAACGCCGGCGAGGCCCGTGCCGCCAAGCAGTTCGGATTGGTGCCGCAGTCACCCGCGCTGGTGCCATGGAAGACGCTCGCTCAGAACGTTCGCTTCCTCACCAACCTGCACCGCGGCAGCGAAGCCCACGTCGTGATGAGCGATCCGCAGATCGCCGACATGTTGGAAGCGGTTGGACTCACCGGCTTCGAGAAGGCCTACCCACACGAACTGTCCGGTGGCATGCAGCAGCGCGTCTCGCTGGTGCGTGCCTTCGCGCTCGGTGCCCCGATCCTGCTGATGGACGAACCGTTCGCGGCGCTCGACGAGATAACCCGCGCCGATATGCGCTACCTGCTACTTGAGCTATGGAATCGCACTCGCACGACGGTCGTTTTCGTCACCCACTCCGTCACCGAGGCTGCGATCTTGTCCGACCGTGTAGTGGTGATGGCCGCCAGGCCTGGCCGCATCGCCAGCGAACTGGTGATCAACCTGCCCCGGCCACGCTCGTCGGTCATGGAAGACGACCCGGCATTCCACGAGATCGTGCGCATCCTGCGTACCGACCTGCGCGAGCACCACGGATGAAGGTCCTCGACGCCGGCAAGAAACCGTCCTCGAACGACGTCGGTGACGAACTCGTAACCAGGGACAGACCGGGCAGCCGCGGTCTAGCGGCCACGGTAGTGCTCGCAGCGGCGCCGGTGATCGGGATACTGGTGTTCCTCGGCGGATGGCAACTGGCCACCAAGGTGTTCGACATCAAGAAGTTCGTTCTGCCGACGCCAACAAGCATCCTGTCGAGCATCAACAGCGACAAGTCGTTCTACTTCCGCATGGCTCGCACCACGGTATGGGAGTCGTTGCTCGGATTCGTGATCGCTTTCGTACTGGCGATGCTCAGCGCTGCGCTGCTGGCCCGTTTCAAGTTCCTCGAGCGCGCCGTGATGCCGCTGGTCGTGCTCGTCCAGGTCACCCCGTTGATCGCCTACGCCCCAGCCATCGTGAACTGGACCGATTTTGGGACCAAGCCGATCCTGATCATGACTTCACTGGTGTGCTTCGTGCCGTTCCTGATCAACGGCGTCACCGGGTTGCGCTCGGTGGACCCCAACCTGCTCGAGCTCGCCCGTTCGGTTGACGCCACCCGCCGGGAGGTGTTCTTCAAGTTGCGCCTTCCGTCGGCGTTGCCCCACCTGTTCTCCGCCGCGCGCATCGCC
>JBDSMK010000199.1:0-2681 GCA_039915905.1 Ilumatobacteraceae bacterium | reverse complement strand
CGGCACCTACCAAATCACCTACAACATCAGTTCCGCCGGTCTAGGGCTGCTGGGCGCTTCGACGAGCATCGTTAAGAACTCGACTACCCCTGTTGGCCCAAATATCCAACTGGTGTCGGCCAACGTTGGTGCTACCAACACGGTGTTGGTCAACGCCGCAGCCGGGGACACGGTGCAGTTGGTGATCAGTGGTTTGCTCACGATCGGCGCGCTGAACAACGCGACGATTGTGATCGAGCAGCTCGCCTGATATTGACGGATGATTGAGTCCTGGTTGCGTTTCGTCGCGGAGTTCGAGACGGAACGCAACCAGGACCGGCCTCACCGCGACCGACGAGGCTGTAAGGCGCCGCCGTGGGCGTCGCGGTCACGGGGCTTGGAACACGCTGCCTCTGTGGCGTCATAGCATCACGTCGTGTCCATCGAACCGATCTCGTCGCCTCCTGAGGCAACGTCGAACCTGTCGAACGTGTGGTTCGCGGTCACCGACCTGGAGGTGGTCAGCGGACACGGGTGCTGGGTGACCACCACCACCGGAGACGAGTACCTCGACTTCGCCGGCGGGATAGCGGTGAACTCCACGGGCCACGCCCACCCGCACGTCGTCGCTGCAATAGCGGCTCAAGCCGGTCGTTTCATCCACGCCCAGGTCAACGTGTTCAAGCACGACCTGCTTCAACCTCTGGCAGCCAAGCTCGCCGAGATAACTCCAGGCGCCATCGACACGTTCTTCTTCGCCAACTCCGGCGCCGAGATAACCGAGGCTGCGGTGAAGCTCGCCAAGCAGGCCACCGGCCGCCCGAACATCGTGGTGTTCAGCGGCAGCTTCCATGGCCGGACCCACCTGACGATGGCGATGACCACGTCGAAGACCGTGTACCGCGCCGGTCATGCCCCCCTGCCTTCGGGCATTTACGTCGCCCCTTACCCGGACCCGCTGGCCCCGGACGTCGATGCCGAGGTGGGCGCGGCGCTGAACGGCTTCGACCATGTGCTGAAGACGCTCACTGCACCAGGTGAGACCGCGGCGGTGATCCTCGAGCCGGTGCTCGGCGAGGGCGGCTACATCCCCGCCCCGGCCGCGTTCATCCAGGGGCTGGTGGAGCGGTGCCGCGAGCACGGCATCTTGTTCATCGCCGACGAGGTGCAAAGCGGCTTCGGGCGCACCGGCAAGATGTTCGCGGTCGAGCACTACGGGATCGAACCGGATGTGATTTGCATGGCCAAAGGGATCGCCTCCGGGTTCCCGTTCGCCGCCCTTGGCACCCGCCGCGAACTCGACGACCGCTGGCCCACCGGCAGCCACGGCGGCACCTATGGCGGCAACCCGATCGGCTGTGCTGCGGCGCTGGCCACCATCGAAGTGATGCAGCAACCCGGCTTCCTGGCCAACGTGGTGGCGAGGGGGGCACAATTGCGTGCCGGCCTCGCCGAACTGCAGCGCACACATCGCTCGATCACCCAGGTGCGCGGCCTTGGGCTGATGGTCGCCACTGAGTTCGATGATGCTGCACGGGTGGCGGCAGTGCAGCAGCACTGTTTGGACCGAGGGCGACTGATAATGATGAACGCAGGAACCTACGGCAAGTGTCTGCGGTGGATGCCGCCGTTGGTGGTCGACGCGAGGGAGATCGATCTGGCGCTCGAGAGCTTCGCTGGCGCGTTGCAGGCAACGGCGTAGCCACCCGTGCCCCGCCTAGATGCCGAACGAGTAGCTCTGTGGCGCAGGTTGAGCGTGGTGCTCGCCGAACTGCAGCGCCACCTCGACTTGCAGTTGAACGAGATGCACGGCGTGCGCCTGACGTGGTTCGAGGCGATGTCGGCGATCCGTGACTCGGGCGGACGGATCCGTATCGGCGAGTTGTGCGAGTCGCTCGGCGAGGTGCCCTCGAGCCTCTCCCGGCGCCTCGACCGGATGGAGGATCTGGGCCTGATCAGCCGCGCCGTCAGCCAGTCGGGCGACGATCGCCGTTCCGTGACGGTGGCGCTCACCGCCGATGGCCGGGTGGCGTGGCGTGACGCGAACATCACCTATCGGAGGCTGGTGCAACAGCGCTTCGCCTCCCGCCTCACCGATACCGACGTCACCGCGCTGCAGCGGGTTCTCACCAAAGCCAGCCGCTGAGTCCCGCCGCTCAGTCCCGCCGCTCAGTCCCGCCGCTGAAACCAGCCGCTGAAGCACACCGACGGGCTGCTTGACTTTTTGTGCGCCGAATTTTGCTGCGTCTACGGCATGCAGCAAGCTTGGACCCTTCCAAGGAAGGCTGGCTCCCCTATGACTACGGCAGTGATCGTCGATGCAATTCGCACACCTCTCGGGCGACGCAACGGCAAGCTCAAGGATTGGCATCCCGTGGACCTGGCTGCTGAGACGCTCAACGCGCTCGTCGAGCGCACCGGGATCGACCCGGCGATCGTCGATGATGTGATCATGGGCTGCGTGATGCAGGTCGGCGAGCAGGCCGCCAACATCGGACGCAACGCGGTGCTCGCCGCCGGATGGCCGGACTTCGTGCCTGGCACCACGATCGACCGCCAGTGCGGTTCCAGCCAGCAGGCCGCCCACTTCGCAGCCCAGGGAGTTATCGCCGGGGCCTACGACGTTGTGGTCGCCGCTGGCATCGAGGTGATGACCAGGGTTCCGATGGGCTCCTCGATGGCAGACGGCAAGTTTGGCTTCC
>JBDSMK010000182.1:0-6026 GCA_039915905.1 Ilumatobacteraceae bacterium | reverse complement strand
TTGTTTCGGCTTCAGGCCGTGTTGGCCTGGGCAACCCAATGATTGCTGGGGCGTGGTCGCAGCGGCACCCCCGGTGACTTGGCAGCCTCGGATATCAGATATCGGCGCCCTCTTCGAACGGCGCAATCAGTTGTGCATCGATCCGGATGACGACCACGTCAGAGGCAACCGGGACGCCGTAGCCGACTCCGAACTCGGACCGCCTGATCGTGGCAGTGGCCTGAAACCCGGCGTGTGTTTTCTCGTCCATCGGGAAGACGCAACTGCCCTGGAACGCGAGGTCGAAGGTGATTGCCTTGGTGACTTCTTTGACCGTCAAATCTCCGACGAGTTGGTAGGTATCTCCCGTCGATTCCAGCGAGACCGAACGAAACGTGATTTCCGGGAACTTGTCCGATTCGAAAAAGAGATCGCCGACCAGGTGCTCGTCACGCCATGCGTTTCCGGTGTCAACCGATTTCGTCGCCGCAGTGAACTCGATGCCGGACGACTCGAGATCCTCACCGATCAAGACCTGTGCGGCGTACTCAGTAAACATGCCGTGCACGGTCGAGATACCCAGATGGCGGATCGAGAAACCTACCTGAGTGTGGCTCGAGTCGATCTGCCAGGTTCCAGGGGGGGACAAAGGAAGGCTCATGACCGGCTCCAAATCAGCTCTGTGGGATGCGGCGATTATATGCATAAGTCAACTGGACCCTTAAGGAGGTACATACGGCCGTCGACGAGCTGCTCTGGAATGATCGAGTCCGCCGCGAGATCCGACGCAGCTCAAGTGCTATACCTCGATCCACCGATCCACCGATCCACCGATCCACCGATCCACCGATCCACCGATCCACCGATCCACCGATCCACCGATCCACCGATCCACCGGCCGCAGCGTCGGTGCGGCTAACGGCTGACGATGAACAGGCTCTGCACGCTGCGGCCGCATCGTCCGAGCTCGTCGAACAGCGCACCTTCGGCAATTCCTGCGCCGAATGGCCCGTAGTGCGATCGGGCCTGCAATCCGATCCACTCGCCCTGCGGTGGACGCAGCAGATGGACGCTGAGATCGGGATTGATGAAGGTGTATTCGGCCGGATCGAGTTCGGCGGCAACGCCGTTGCTGAAGTCCGCCACCGCCGCGGCGCGTTGCGCGCCGGTCGGCTGCTCGTCTGGCAGCAACGCAACCCGCAACCGGCACCACATCGACACCGGGCCACGCTCGGCCCAAGACCCGGCGGCGAAGCGCATCTCGACGCCGTCACGGTGGTACGCCACCGTCTCGTCATCGAAGATCGGCGGCGTGGCCTCGCCAACGCCTGGTTCGCCGAACGGGGGCTCGACCGTGTAGCTCCCGCCCAGCGCCAACTCGGTTGTCCGTATCCGCAACGCCCGCGCCCTGGCGACCTCGGTTCCGTCTTCGAGCGTGATCCGCGCACCGACCAGTGACACATTCCGTCCCGGACGTTCCAGCTCGGTGGTGACGAACATCGGCCGCAGCACGGGTACCGGCCGGACGAGTTCCACCGTGATCCGCGACAACTGCCAATCGATCGCGCTGTTGCCATCGTCGATGCGTTCGCATGCCCGCACCAGCAGCGCCGACACCGGCCCACCGTGACAGGCCACGGGATCCCACGGGCCGCGGCTCAGCTCCGTGGCGATCGTAGCCTCGCGGTCTGTCACGAACAGACTGGTTGCCTCGGTCATCAACAGCTGGTCAGTTCGAGGCCGGCCAGCGATCCATCGGCGCGCCAATCTTCGAGCAGCTTGACGAAAGCCACCGGCCCTCCGCCATATGCGCTGCCCTGCAGGTTGCGGACGCCCGGTTGACCTTCGTTGTTGTAGTAGCCAGGAGTGCACGACTCGAGAAACTTCTGGTTGTTCTGCGCCAGGCCGAGGATCGTGTCGACCCAAGCCTGCTCGGCCTCCTCGCTCGCCTCGATCACCTGGATGCCGTGCTCGCGAGCATGCCCGAGGATGTAAGCGAGGTGCTTGCTCTGTTCGTTGAGCATGTGCGGGAAGTTGACCGTGAACCCCGATTGGCTGATCGCGAAGATGAAGCAGTTGGGGAACGAGTGAGTGTGCATCCCATGCAGGGTGGCGACGCCGTCGGCCCACTTCTCGGTCAGCGTCACGCCGCCGCGGCCGTACAACTCGTATCCGGCACGGCGCGTGTAATCGGTTCCGACCTCGAACCCGGTGGCGTAGATCAGGCAGTCGAGCTCGTATTCGACGCCGTCGAACATCACACCGTGCTCGGTGATCTCGTCGATGCCGCGGCCGTGAGTGTCCACCAGCGTCACGTTCGGCCGGTTGAACGTGTCGAGGTAGTCGTCGTGGAAGCACGGTCGCTTACAGAACTGGCGGTAGTACGGCTTCAGCGCCTCCGCCGTTCGCGAGTCGGCGATGATCGTGTCGACACGCGACCGGATCTGTTCCATCTTTTCGAAGTCGGCCATCTCCATCGTGTTCGCCAGTGCATCCGGATCGGCCGCGGCGGCGGCGTCGTTACGCACCATCACCAGCAGCTTGCCGATGATGTCGGTCCACCCGTCGTTGACCATGTCCTCGGCTTGGAAGCCGCCCGACACCAGAGTGTTGAAGTTATCCATCCGTTGCTGTTGCCAACCTGGTCGCAGGTTTGCAGCCCAATCCGGATCGGTGGGACGGTTGTTGCGTACGTCGATCGACGACGGGGTGCGTTGGAACACGAACAGCTGGTCGGCCGCTGCCCCGATATGTGGTACGCACTGCACGGCGGTGGCTCCGGTGCCGATGATTCCTACCCGCTTGCCGCGCAACCCAGCGAGGTTGCCGTCGGAATCGCCACCGGTGTAGTCGTAGTCCCACCGGCTGGTGTGGAACGAGTGGCCCTGGAACGACCCGATACCACGGATCGCCGGCAGCTTCGGGCGGTGCAACGGTCCGTTGGCCATCGCCACGAACCGGGCGCGCATCCGGTCGCCGCGGTTGGTCGAGATGATCCACCGTGAAACGTCGTCATCCCAACGCATCTCGGTGACCTCAGTCTGGAAGCAGGCGTTGCGATAGAGGTCGAAGTGCAGGCCTATGTTGCGGCTGTGCGCCAGGATCTCCGGAGCGTGGGTGTACTTCTCCTTTGGTACGTAGCCGAGCTCCTCGAGCAGCGGGAGGTAGATGTACGACTCGACGTCGCACATCGCCCCTGGATAGCGGTTCCAATACCAAGTCCCGCCGAAGTCGCCGCCCTTCTCGATCATGCGAATGTCCTCGACCCCGGCCTGGCGCAGACGCGCACCCGCGAGCAGGCCGCCGAACCCGCCACCGATCACGGCGACTTCGACCTCATCGAACAACGGCTCGCGCACGATCGGCTCGACGTACGGGTCATCGAGGTAGTGAGCGAACTCACCGGTGACCTCGCGGTACTGCTCGTTGCCATCGTCGCGTATCCGCCGGTCCCGCTCGGCGCGGTACTTCTTGCGCAGCGCGTCCGGATCGAAGGAGGGCGATTTCGACTGATGTTCGGTCGTCGACATGGTCGGTGGCTCCTGAGTGGTCAGTGGCGCCGTCAAGGCGCCGCTGAGTTACTAGTCGTCTCGTGCCGTCTCAGGCCATGTGGGCGTGCGCAGTCGACTCACGCCTTGACGTAGAACTCCACAGCCAATGTCACTGGGTCGACGATCGTCAGGTGGTGGGGAACGCCGGGCGGGATCGGCTGGGCCTGCCCTGCCGCGACGGTGACATCGATCGGCGGGGCGGTCTCCAAGGTGATCCGCACCTCACCGGCGATGACCGTGAGGTTTCCCCACGTCGACTGCGCCACCAGGTGGGCGCGGCGCAGCGCTCCGGGAACCGTTGACTCGTTCCATGGCCCGGCAGTGCGCGCCAGGCGCAGTCCCTCGGGCAGCTCGGCGAGGTCGCACCACGGGCAGTCGAGTTGATCGCCGACGTGCGCAGCGCGCCCCTCTGGGGTCTGTGTCCATTCGCGCAACTGGAACGGAGGGTTGTGACGGACGTGCTGGTTGTGCAAGCAGTCCAGCTCGGCAACCCAGTCGCCGTCGTCGTCGAGGTGGTAACCGGTGATGCTGCGATTCACGCGTCTCACCGTACCGGCGCTCTGTTGCGCCGACCGAGCGCCGGCCGTGCCCAGTGTGCTGCGTTCGCTCAGCTGTGGTGCGATTTTCCCGACAGTAGACGCCACAGCAGCAGCGCCACGAGCGCGATCACGGCCACCACGATCACAAGGTGCAGCAGCGTGTTGATGATGCTGCCGATCACCGACGCCACGATTGCCACCACCAGGATCACCGCGACCAGCCGCGGCCAGATGCTGGGCGGGCGGACGAGCTCGTCGTTGCTTGCCATTTGCACCCCTCAGGTTGTCTGCTCAGGTTGTCTGCTCAGGTGTCTGGCGTTCGCCGGGGTTGGCGGCAAACGTTTCCGGCAACCATTCTTCCAGCCGTTCCATCAAAACGTCGCCGCTGTTGGCCAGTGCATGTCCGTCGCCGGGGATCATCACCACCTCGCCGCTGCCCGCGATCATTTGCACCATCTCGCTGGCCTGCGGGGGGAGGATCTCGTCGCGTTGGCCGTGGAACAGCAGCAACGGGCGACCACCGAGGCCGCCGGCCACCTCGCACCCCGCCGACTGGGTGGCGAACGTGACCACCCCGGCCACCACGTCACGCAGCCCGACGCCGACGCGTACGGCAATCGCTCCGCCGAAGCTATGGCCCATCACTACGGCCATCTCCGCACCGCCGGAGCCGACCACCATCTGCACCGCCGCGGCAAGGTCGATGGTGCACATCTCGATGTCGTTGGGCCTTCGGTAGCTGACCCGCAAAACCGGTACCCCTCGTGGCGCCCATCGTTCGCCGAGGCGCTGGTAGAGGCCATCGGCCGGGCCCAGAAGGCCGCCCATCGCCCCGCCGCACAGCACCAACGCATGGCCGGCCGGGGCTACGCTCTCAGGCGGTTCGTGCCACAGCACCGTCAGCAGGCCCTTCATGCAGTACATCTCGATGTGCCGCAACGTCGGAGTGATCATGGCCTCTTGCGTGCCGAACACGTTCAGTGCGGCCAACGGCGTGGTCGCTCCCGCATCGTCCATTTTGCGACCCTACATCCGTGTCCATCATCGAACCCGGCCCGGCCCGGCCCGGCCCCGCCCGGCCCGCACGGTTGGGATGGGGCCGTCCGGTTAGGGTCCGAAGATGGCCGATCGAGCTGAATTCGCCAAGGACGCGATGCAATTCGCGCCCCAGTTGTACAGCGGTGCGCTGCGGATGACGCGCAATCCGGCCGATGCCGAGGATCTGGTGCAGGAGACGTTTCTGCGCGGCTATCGCAGCTTTCACACCTTCGAGCAGGGCACCAACCTGCGCGCCTGGCTGTTCAGGATCATGACCAACACGTACATCAACTCGTATCGCGCCAAGCAGCGCCGGCCGCAGGAAACGGAACTGGCCGACGTCGAAGACCTGTACCTGTACAAGCGGATCGGCGCCATCGAGGCCGCCCGAAGTGCCGAGGACACACTGTTCGAGATGTTCACCGACGACGAGGTGAAGAAGGCGTTGGAGGATCTCCCCGAGGTGTTCCGCTTGGCCGTTCTCTTGGCCGATGTAGAGGGCTTCTCCTACAAGGAGATCGCTGGGATCCTCGATGTTCCGATCGGCACGGTGATGTCTCGGCTCCATCGGGGAAGAAAAGCGATGCAAAAGAAGTTGATCGATTTTGCAACAGAGCGAGGTCTTATCAATGGATGATTGCAACCAAACACTGCGTGAGCTGGAGAGGTTTCTCGACCACGAGTTGTCCGACGGGGCGCACACGGCGATCAGCGCCCATCTGGGCGGATGCCACGACTGTTTGGAGAAGTTCGACTTCCACGCCGAACTCAAGCAGGTCATCGCCGAGAAGTGCCATCACGACGAGATGCCCGCCGGGTTGCTGGAGCGCATCGAACGGTGCTTCGGCGACGACTTCGACAGCAACGCCTGAGTACAGTGCGGCGAATGCACGTCGCTGTTACCGGTTCGAGCGGACTG
>JBDSMK010000162.1:0-2704 GCA_039915905.1 Ilumatobacteraceae bacterium | reverse complement strand
ACTGGAATCACCGGTACCTGAATCACGGGCACCTGAATCACCGGGATGGAAATCTCCGGCCTCTCGCTCGTCGGATGTGTCGTCGTCTGACGTCTTGCTGTGTGAGGCATTGCGATCCGACGACTTGCTGTCGGACGACTTTCGATCCGACGACTTTCGATCCGACGACTTTTGATCCGACGACTTTTGATCGGACGTGTTGACGCCGGCTTCGGCGGCTGCTCCGTTGAGCGCCTCCCCGCTGCTCGCGTTGGACTGGATCAACTCGATCTCCCAGTCGGCCAACGGCTCGCCATCTTCGCCGAGCAACTCCTGCTGCGGCGAGGGCTGATCTGCCGAAGCGGATGCCGTGGACTTCGTAGCCGATCCGCGACCGCCCTTGGCAGCGTTCCTGGCGGTGCCAGGCGAAGTCTTGACTCCGCTCGCATCTCCGTTGTCATGTGACTGATGACCGTTCGAGCCGGCCTCAGCCAGTTCAACCCCAGCGACAGCGGGCACCTCGGCTTGCACCTGGGTGGCGACGACCGGCGTAGCCGGCCGAGTGGTCTCGAGGATCTTGTCGATCAACGTCGCCTTTGCTGCGCGGGCGGTCGTCTTGATCCCCAACGCTTGCGCAATGGCAAACAGTTGTTCCTTGTCCTTCGATTCGAGCATTGACTGTTCGAGAGCTTCCGCGGCCACCGGCCACCTGCTTTCAGTGAGAAGGCTGTGGGACTCAGCGTTGATCAGCAACTGTTGCTGGCCAGACTGGTGGCCCCGCCACCTGTGAGAATTTCCACCGCACCTCGGCCGGAACTACCAAGCCGGTTGCAGCAGGATCGTTCGAGAACTCGAACGGTGAGCACTGTAGCCACCTGCTCCACCGCCGCGCAACGCGTCGACCAATCTAGTGTTGTCTCGAATTGATGGCGGTTACGCCCCGGCCACGGTCAAGCGAGTGGCGCGTGACCCGAGGAACCGGTCAGGCGAGTGGCGCGTGACCCGAGGAAACGGTCAGGCGAGTGGCGTGACCCGAGGAAACAGGCCGGCCTTGCCGAGCATCCCCGGCACCGGGTGACCGACTATGCGTTCCACCACTTTCACGCCTTCGAGCAGCAGCGCCAGGTCGAGACCGGTATCGATGCCCATTCCGTGGAACATGTAGGCGAGATCCTCGGTGGGCACGTTGCCGGTTGCGCCTGGCGAGAACGGGCAGCCACCGATCCCACCGAGGCTGGCGTCGAACGCCGTGGCTCCACCGCGAACAGCGGCCACCGCGTTCGCCAGGCCCGTGTTGCGGCTGTTGTGCAGGTGGCAACGCACCTTCACCCCGGTTGCCGCGACTACCGCGGCGACGAGATCCTCAGTCTGATTCGGCACAGCGCATCCAACGGTGTCGGCCAGCGCGACCTCGCCCGCACCGGCGGCCACTACCTCTTCGGCGAGGCGCACCACTCTGGCCGGGTCTACACGGCCCTCGTAGGCGCATCCGAATGCCGCCGACAAGGTGACGCCGGCCCGAATCCCGGCAGCGGATGCGCGAGCGGATACCGCAGCCCACACCGCAACCGCCTGCGCCGTTGTCATCCCCTGGTTTCGCTGGCTGAACGTGTCGGTGACCACCACGACGCAGTTGATCTCGCCGATTCCGGCGGCTGCGGCGCGCTCGATACCACGCTCGTTGAGCACAAGGCCGATCGGGCGCAGATTGTCGTAGCCGAGCTCGGCCAGGCCCGAAATCACCGCTTCGGCATCCGCCATCTGCGGTACCCGCTTGGGGTTCACGAAGCTGGCCACTTCTACCCGCCGAATCCCGGCGCGGGCAGCCGCCGCGATGTACGCCAACTTGTCGGCCGTCGACACCACTACGGGTTCATCCTGGAGACCGTCCCTCGGACCGACCTCCACGATCTCTATCGATGATGGCAGCTGACTCATGAATCACCGCCGGAGATGTCTGCACCGATGTCTCGTGCTGCCTGCCCTTCCGGCGCGGCGATTTCCACGATCGGCTCTTCCCGGTCGTCGAACTCCAGGCGCAGCGCCCGCGAGATCGTCGCGTGCATCTCGTACATCGTGGTGATGTAGGTCAGTTCGAGGATCTGCTCGTCGTCGAGATGGCTACGGAGCGCTTCGAACACCCCGTCGGCCACACGTCCGCCATCGTGAACGAGTGCGTCCGTGTACGCCAGCACGGCACGTTCTGCGGGGCTGAAGCACTCGGCTGTCTGCCACGATGGGATGGCGGCGATGCGTTCCTCAGTGATGCCCAGCGCACGGCATGACTTGCAGTGTTGGGAGAACACGAACTGGCTACCGCGCGCCCACCCGGCCCTGGTCTGACCCAGTTCGCGCAGCACCGGATCGAGAACACGCTTCGGGCTGGCGTACAGCGCGAAGCCGCGCACGGCGTGGCGTAGCACATCGGGAACCAGGGCGAACACAGTCCACCAGTCACCTGGCGTTCCCGCCGCCGTACCCGGTTGGCTGACTGGATCGCGGTCGCCGAACAGGCGGTCATACATCTGCAGCACGAATTCGTCGTCGGTCTCGTGGCGAGCCACCTGGCGCAGTCTCGGCATCATTCGCTCCCTACTCGTATGTGACTCGTATGTGACTCGTATGTGTTCGATACTCGTGTGTCTTCGATGGAACTTCACCCGACGGTACCGATCAAAATTGGCGCTCGACGTATTGCTGCACGGTAGCCAAGTCATTCGGTAGT
>JBDSMK010000150.1:0-5289 GCA_039915905.1 Ilumatobacteraceae bacterium | reverse complement strand
ACCGCCCAGGGCTGGTCGGCGAAGAACGTGGTGCGTGTGCTTGCGGCCGGCTGTTGGTCTGACGGCAGCGCCTGGGTGCCCGCCGGCGGCGGCGGGTTCGGGCAGTCGCGCGAGGGGTACTGCAGCGTGTCGGTCGCGCGTCCTGTCCATTCGAAGTGCATGCCATCAGGGAGTAGGAAGTTCCCGCCCCAGGCAAACCCGTGTCGGCGGAAGATGACCACCACTCGACAGTCCAACTTGGGGACGCATCCCTGACAGTTCTGCACCGTGTTGAGATCTATCGGCTGACCCCACGAGTGGCGCGAGAGCACGCCGAGATTGGCGCTGATCCTGTTGAACCGTGGGCCGAAGCATCCGCCGGCACTGTTGGTGTTGGCGACGTCGATGGCCCCGCCGAGCCCGGCGTTGTAGATGTCGGTGAGTGCCGCTTGCAGGTCTGCGTGAACGGCCTGGTTGCACGAGGCGCGGATGCCCAGCGGATATGTCTCGCGGGGCCGGATGTAAGCCGCCTGCCATACCGGATCGACGGCGACTGCGCCCGAGGACGACACCGCGAAAGCGAACTCGCCGAGCAGGCGCTTGGTCTGGGCGAGCCCAAGCGTGGAGTCGGGATCCTGTGGGTCCCACGAGCGGCGCACCCGGACGATCCCGCTGGGCAGGCCGCGCGATCCGAGTGCTGCATCGAGCACCTGGCGATCGAAGCGGCCGTAGACAAGCACACTCGTGGGGATCGTGGCACCGAGGGCGTCGGCCTGATCGGTGGACATCAGGATCTCGGTCCCACCGATCAGCGAGTCGTCGGCGACCATCCCGATGGTGAACGCGAGTTGCGCTCCGCTGGCCGCCACAAGGGTGATCGTGTCGCCCACCATGGCACCTCGGAGTGCTGCAGTGGTGCTGCCCATCACGACTGCACCGGCGGAGATCGGTGCGGACACAGCCCGACCGAAAACCCCGCCGATCGCGACCAGCGGCATCGCGCTGACAGACATCGGGAACTGCCACGTACCGGTTCCGGGGCCACTCGCCGTTTGAATCGCAACACTGCCCCGACGCACGCTGGTCATACCGATCTGAAAGCCACGCGTGATGGTCGTCGCCGCCCCTGCCGACGCGGCTGCCGCCGCTGCCGCCGTTGATGTGGCATCGCTCAACTGGCTGCGTTCGTAGACCGACACCAGGTCGCCCGGTTGGAACACGGAGGTGGCCGGCCGGTCGGCGCTGGCCGCACCGTTCACTGCTGGTAGCACAGCTGCGCCGAACGCCGCCGAGGACACCGAAAAAGCTGCGGTGGCTCCAGCCAGCACGGAGACCAGGGCAAGCACACCGAGCAATCGCCGGCTCACTGCGCAACCACTCATCGGGCGGACCGTAACATCGTGTTCGACGAAACGGCCCGCGGCTGAACACATCCGCGGGCTACCGTCACTGCCCTGTGAGTCCGGACGAATCCTCCACCACCCATGCCTCGACACCGGACGTTTCCGGCATCGCAGACCAGTCGGGCGCACCCGCAGATGCCCCGGGAGGCGCCGGCAGCGGGCTCACCGTGGAGAAGGCCAAGCGTTACGCCAAGCTCGACGACCTGCGTGCCAGCGGTACTGATCCTTACCCCTACCGCTTCGACCGCACGACGACTCTGGTTGAACTTCGCGCAGAACATGGCGCGCTGGAGGCCGGCACCGAGACCGAATCGGAGGTCGCCGTCGCCGGCCGGGTGATGCTGCTGCGCCAGCAGGGCAAGCTGATCTTCGCGACGATGCGCGACCGCGACGGGGAAGTGCAGTTGTTCGTTTCCAAGGCGGTTCTCGGAGACGACGCTTTCACCGCCTTCGCCGATCTCGACCTCGGCGACTGGGTCGGTGTGCACGGCACCGTCATGACCACCCGCAAGGGCGAACTGAGCGTGAAGGTGTCCACCTTCGAACTGCTTTCCAAGGCAGTGCGGCCGATGCCCGACAAGTGGCGCGGGCTGACCGACACGGACACCCGATTCCGCCAGCGGTATGCCGACCTGATCGTCAACGAGGATGCCCGCCGGAACTTCCGCATCCGCCATGAACTGATCGCCAGCTTCCGGCGCACGCTGCACGGTCACGGATACATCGAGGTGGAGACACCAGTGCTCCACCTGGAGGCCGGCGGCGCCCACGCTCGCCCGTTCGTAACCCATCACAACGCCCTCGACATGGACATGTACCTGCGCATCGCACTGGAGCTGCACCTCAAGCGGTTGATCGTCGGCGGGATGGACCGGGTGTTCGAGATCGGGCGGATATTCCGCAACGAAGGGATCTCCACCCGCCACAACCCCGAGTTCACGATGATCGAGCTCTACCAGGCGTTCGGCGACTTCACGGAGATGATGGCGATCAGCGAGGAACTGGTCGTCACCGCGGCGCACGATGCGCTCGGTACCACGATCGTCGACATCGCCTACGAGCAGGTCGACCTGGCCGAGCCGTGGCGCCGGGTGAGGATGATCGACCTCGTGGCCGAGGCCACCGGGGTCGAGGTGCATCCGTCGATGGCGGTGGCCGAGATGCGCGCTCTGGCCGCCGAGCACGGCGTGCCGGTGAACCCGGCATGGGGTAGCGGAAAGATCATCGAAGAGCTGTTCGAGGCCACATCGGAAGCGAAGCTGCTGCGACCAACGTTCGTCACCGGCCATCCGGTAGAGATCTCGCCGTTGGCCCGCGTCGACCGCACCGACCCGTACCTCACCGAACGGTTCGAGTTCTTCATCAACGGGCGCGAGCACGGCAACGGCTACAGCGAGCTCAACGATCCGGTGGAGCAGCGCGCCAGGTTCGAAGACGAGCAGCGCGCCAGGGACGCCGGCGACGCCGAAGCCGGTTCCGTCGACGAAGACTACCTGCGTGCCCTGGAGTACGGGCTGCCGCCGACCGGCGGTCTGGGCATCGGAATAGACCGGGTAGCGATGCTGCTGGCCGGCGTACAGTCGATCAAGGAAGTGATCCTCTTCCCGACTCTGCGACCGGAGGTCATGTGATGGGTAACAACGCCGCCACCGAGACGCGGGCCTGGGGTTCCGGTCTGGCCACCGTCACCTCCGACGGTGTGGTGCTCGATGCATGGTTCCCCCAACTAGGCCTCGGCGAGCCTCCCACTGAGCAAACCATTCTCACCGGCTGGTCCGCTGCTACCGACCCGCGTGGTCTCGGAGGTCAGCCCGTCACGCTGATCGTCGACACTGCAATCGAGCCTGCATCCACCGTCGACGCCTACCTCCGGCTGAACCTGCTGTCGAACCGCCTGATGCTGCCTCGCTCGATCAACCTCGACGGGATCTTCGGTCTGCTGCCGAACAACGCGTGGACCAACCTCGGGCCGATCCAGCCTGACCAAGTGGACGCGGTGCGCGCCCGTCAGATGGCGGCCGGGCAACGACTACAGGTCTACGGCCTGGACAAGTTCCCACGGATGACGGACTACGTCACGCCGTCGGGTGTGCGCATCGCCGATGCCGACCGGGTGCGCCTCGGCGCCCATTTGGCCGCCGGCACCACGGTGATGCACGAGGGGTTCTGCAACTTCAATGGCGGCACTCTCGGCACATCGATGATCGAGGGACGAATCAGCCAGGGGGTGATCATCGGCGATGGCACCGACATCGGTGGCGGCGCGTCCATCATGGGCACGCTGTCGGGCGGCGGCACAGAGCAGATAACCATCGGCGAGCGGTGCCTACTGGGCGCGGAAGCCGGCATTGGCATCAGCCTCGGCGACGAGTGCATCGTCGAAGCCGGCCTTTACGTAACCGCCGGTACGTTGGTGAGGCTGCCAGATGGCGATGTGGTCAAGGCCAAACGGCTCAGCGGCAGCAGCGGTCTGCTGTATCGCCGCAACAGCCAGACCGGTGCGGTGGAGGCCATCGCCCGCTCGGCGAAGTGGGACGGCTTGAACTCCGCTCTGCACGACAACGGCTGACGACCGGTCATGGCGGTGATGGCCGAGCCCGCCAGGTGGCACAGCGGTTCACCGCTGAGGCAGACTCGCTACCCGACCGAGCACTCAGGGGAACTGCGATGAAGGACTTTCGGGAGATAGGCAAGCGGCTCAGCAACTGGGGTCGGTGGGGCACCGACGATGAACGCGGCACCGTGAACATGATCACCGCCGAACGGATCGTCGCGGCCGCGACGTGTGTACGTCGTGGTGCCATCTTCGACCTCGGCATACCGTTCGACTCGTCGGGACCACAGCCCGGCGGCGCCCGGATCAACCCGGTGCGATTGATGTCGGAGACCGGCGCACAGCAGGACTTCCCCGGCGCGTTCCACTACGCCGATGACTACGTGTTCATGCCGTTGCAGTCGGCTTCGCAGTGGGACGGCCTCGCCCACGTCTACTACGACGAGAAGTTGTACAACGGCTTTCCGTCCAGCGATGTGGGCCCGCACGGGGCGATGCACTGCTCGATCGACAAAATGGCCAAGGGCATCGTCGGGCGTGGGGTGCTGCTCGACATCGCCCGCCTGAAGGGTGTCGACTGGATGCAGGCCGGAGAAGTCATCACTCCGGACGATCTCGACTCGGCCGCCGCCCGGCAGGGAGTGACAATCGGATCAGGCGACATCCTCCTGTTCCGCACCGGCTGGCGCACCAAGTTCAAGGCCGAGAAGGACGCCAACGCGTTCATGGCCGGGGAACCCGGGCTCGGATTGGCCTGCTGCGATTGGTTGCACGATCATGAGGTGGCCGCGGTGGCCTCCGACAACTGGGCCATCGAGGCTATTCCGGGTGAGATCGACGGCGAGTTGCTCCCAGTACACATGGTCTTGATCCGCGACATGGGCATGACTCTGGGGGAGATCCTCGACCTCGACGAACTGGCAGCCGATTGCGAAGCCGACGAGGTGTGGGAGTTCCTTCTAACGGCGCCGCCGATCAAGTTCACTGCTGCCGTCGGCTCACCGATCAACCCGCTGGCCATCAAGTAGTCCAGCGATCAAGTAGCCCAGCGTTCAAGTAGCCCGGCTGCCCTAGGTGGGGCCTACGTCAACTTGCGTCGGCTACCCAGCAGCCGCGCAGGTGATCGTTGACCAGGCCCGAAGACTGCATCATCGCGTACATCGTCGTCGGGCCGACGAAGCTCCACCCGCGGCGGCGCAGATCCTTCGATAACGCAACCGACTCAGCGCTTGTGGCCGGCAACTCGTCGCCAAGCCCTAGGCCAGGTGCGCGCGCGCTGCGGAACTGCTCCATGAACGCATCGAGTGAGCCGAACTCGTCGACCAGTTCGATGGCCCGATCGGCGTTGTTGAT
>JBDSMK010000023.1:0-5167 GCA_039915905.1 Ilumatobacteraceae bacterium | reverse complement strand
AGTTGGCCGCCTCGAAGTTGAGGGTCGACGTCTGCGGCCACGGCACGTTGGACGGGAACGCACCGAGGAACCCGGCACCCGAGGTTTCGGTCACGGTGAGCGTGGCCACCACCGCCTCGGCATCGTCTGGGACCTGTGGTGAAACGAGGATTGAGATACCGCCGACGAGCGGCTCGGACTGGCGGGTGTCGAGCACGCGATGCGGCTGCAGCGGAACGAAGCGGCCGGCCGCAGCTGCCGCGGCAGGGCTGTAAACGCCGATCAGGTCGACTACGAGGTGCGCCGCGTTGGAAGTGAAGATCGTAAATGAACCTGACGCGTCCACCGGCACGGTGACCTGATTGGAAATGATCGCTCCGGCGTCGAAATCGATGCTGGACACCAGCGGCTGCGGCGAACCCTTTGGATATGCGGAGATGAAGCCGCTGCCGTCGGGTTCGGTAACGGTGATGCTGGCCACCACGGCCTCCGCCCCTAAGGCTTCGGGCACTTCCAGCGACATGGTCGAACCGGCGGATGGCTTGCGGAACCCACCGAGACGGGTGTCCAGCAGACGCCTGGTGGTAACTGCATGATAGGCGGATGTCGGTGTGCCAGGTGGCGTCGCCGAGGCTGTACGGGTGCCCGCCGACAAGAGCACAACAGGCATGGCGAGAAGAGCTACGAATACGAGCCGCCGAAGCTGTTCACGCCGCTCGGCGATGGCTCCATCCAGACGCCGACGACCGGCGCCGCGTTGACATTGACGCGCGCCCGACGGCGATGCGTTCAGCACGGAGGGCGTCGGCCGCGTGGTCATCGATGTCCGCGAGGTCGAGTCCGGTTGCCCAGTGCAGCAGCAGGTCCGCAAAGCACGGATTGCGGGCCAGGACCGGGCCGTGCATGTAGGTGCCGACCACTCGGCCGGCGACGAAACCATCGAAGTCGAACCGATCGGCTGGCGACGAAGTCGGCCCGGATGCACCAGACGTGCCATTGCCTGTTCCGAGCAGCACACGACCGAAGGGTGCCACCCCAGTCCCGAGAACAGTGCGACCAAGATGGTTCTCGAATCCGCTGAGCATAGGTAACGGCAACTCTGCAGAGTCCGTCAACACCTCTCCCACCGCTCGCACGTCCCCGGTGGTGCTCACCACATCCACGAGCCCGAGGCCCGCCGTACGTACACCGTGGGCACCGAACTCGATGCCGAGCAGTTGCAGTCCGGCGCAGACCGCCAGCACCACAGCTCCTCGGTTCACCGCAGATGCAAGTCCCCCGTCGGCACGCAACAACTCGGTAGCAGTGGCTTGCGCGGCGTCTTCCCCGCCGCCGATCACGTAGATATCGCAATCTTTCGGGATCGGTTGGTCCGGGCCGCACGAGAGCAACTCTACGTTGATCCCGCGAGCCGCAGCACGACGTTCCAGGATCAGCGCGTTGCCCCGATCGCCGTACAGACCGAGCACCGTCGGGTACACGTGTGCGATAGAAAGCACCCCCGCCGCCGAGTTCACCAGCTCACGCCCAACCGGTCCAGCAGGTCGTGGAACGCTGTGTAGGTCGCGACCACCTCTATCGGCGCAGACGACCTAGGGAGCGTTGCCACTGCGGCAATGGGGTCTTCGGTGACCTTGTGCTCGACGCCGGCCGTTTCCAGGCGCAACGACAAATCCCAGCGACGGTCTCCGGTGGCGGCCACACAACGCCCCGCGAGGTGCTCGAACGGAACATCCCAAAGCCAGCTCGTATCTTTGCCGTCGGCCCCCCGGGCATTGACGCAGATAACGACCGGCGAAACCCCACCTTCGAGCATGTGCAGGGTCTCGGTCCACGAAGCCGGGTTCTTGGCGAGCAGCAGTCGGGCCGGCCTGTCGCCGATCTGGGTCACCACGTAACGGCCTGCCACCGAGCCAACCCGTACGACGGCGGCCGCAGCGATCGCGGCGTTCAATCCGCGGGCGACGGCCACGGCAACGGCGGTCGCAGCGTTGGCAATGTTCACGCCACCCGGCAGCAAAGGGTGAAAGGGGATGTCTAAGCCAGGACCGTGCAGCTCGGTGGAGCTGAAAGTCCACTGCGCCTCGGGTAGGGCGAAACCGCATTCGCAGCGCCACGCAGCGCCGGAACGACCGCCGGTTTGCACCGTCGAGCATTGCGGACACAGTGCACCGTCTTGTCTCCAGCGATCTCCAGCGGCGATCCAAACTACGTCACGGTGACCGCCGACTGCCCACACGACCAGCGGGTCATCGGCATTGGCGACGACGGTCAGTTGCCAGTCGGCGCCGGCGATGGCGGACCGCCATGCCTCGGCGATCCGCCTGATCTCGCTGATGCGGTCCAGCTGATCTCGACTGATGTTGAGCAGCACGAGCACCGTCGCGCGGGTTTCGGCGAGCACCCTCGGGACGTAGAGCTCGTCGACTTCAAGAACAAGTTCGTCACACTGCGAGCGGGCCGCGGCAACAAGTCCGGCAGGCATGTTGGCGCCGCGGGTCGCGGCAACAGAACGTTGCGATCCGAGCGTCTCGGCGATCAGCCGAGTGGTGGTGGTCTTGCCGTTCGTCCCGCTGACGAGTGTCACAGGACGATCAACGGTGAGGTTGGCCAGCACCCGAGGATCGACCGCCATCGCTACTCGGCCTCCGATGACGGTGCCGTGGCCGAGACGCAGCAAGCGCGAGATCCGTTCGGCTCCGCGTCCAGCAGCGATCGCTGCGGTCGTCCGCGGACTCCACCGACGTCTGTCATCCGTTCTTGCGGACACGCCGTGCTGACCGACCCGCGGGACCAGTGTCGCCGTCATCGTCGCTGCTCTCCGCACACACTCCGACCATATGGATGACGGCGTTTGCGGATGGGCACCGTTTGGTAAACGGAAGGTAAAATCGAAGGACCATCAGATCAGCCGGAGTTGATCGCCGCCCATTGGGGCTGTGCCGGGGTTGGTGCCTACGTGGTGGACTAGTGTGCCCAAGTGCGAATGGCCGGGAGCAAATCCCTACCTCTTCTGCGTGCGAGCACAGCGCTGATTGCGGTGCTCGCGGCGTTCGCGCTCGGCGCGGTGATGATGCTCGCACTGGGGGCTAACCCGTTCACCGGATACAAGGCGTTGTTCACCGGGGCATTTGGCGGCAAACAAAAGGTTGCCGACACGGCGGTCAAGGCGATGCCGTTGCTGCTCGTCGGCACCGGCATCTGCATCTCGTTCCGGGCCAAGGTGATCAACATCGGCGGCGAGGGCCAGATCGTCGCCGGGGCGCTGCTGTCGACTGTCACCGCACTGGCACTTCCCAACCTCCCGGCGGTGGTTCTGGTACCTCTGGTGCTCCTTGCCGGTCTACTGGGTGGCGCGATCTGGGGCGCAGTGCCCGGGGCACTGAAGGCCTATCTCGGAGTGAACGAGATCTTGTCCACGATCATGCTCAACATCGTCGCCGTACAAGTCATGAACTACCTGCTGCGTGATCCGCTGATCGATCCGGCGGAGATTGCCCGTGGCACCCGCATCCCGCAGACCAAGCGGTTGTCGCCAAATGCCGATCTCCCGATCCTGCTGCACGGCACCAGCCTGCATCTCGGTGTGGTGGTCGCGTTGATTGCAGCAGTGTTTGCATGGGTATTCCTGTGGCGGTCCACCACCGGCTACAAGCTACGCGCCGTCGGGGCCAGCCCAGAGGCGGCGCGCTACGCCGGCATCCCGGTGAAGCGGATGACGATGCTGGCGCTTACCGCCAGCGGGGCCATGTGTGGTCTGGCTGGAGCAGTGCTTGTGTTCGGTAGTGCCAGCCATCGTCTGGTGACCGATGGCTCGTCGACCGGATTCACCGGGTCCGCCGGTTTCAACGGGATCGTCGCCGCACTGTTCGGTGGATTGCATCCGCTGGTCACGATCCCGAGCGCATTGCTGTTCGGCGGCCTGCTGGTGGGGGCCAACGCGATGCAGCGGGCCGTGCAGATCCCGGTCGCGTTGGTCATCGCGGTAAACGGCTTGGTCGTCGTGTTCGTGGCAGCCAGCGTGATGGTCCGTCAAGGCCTGACGCTGCGCATCGAGAGCCAGGACCGGATGCGGCCGCGCCTTGAACCGCCCGACGAATGTGCGGCTGTGGCCCACTCGATGAGTCCGGAGGTGGCTGTCGAATGAGCGAGTTCTTCACCGCCACCGTGCTCGTGGCTACCATCGCCGCCGGCTTCCGTTTGGCCACGCCTTATCTTCTGGCGGCCCTTGGGGAGACTGTTGGACAGCGCAGCGGCGTACTGAACCTCGGTGTCGACGGCGTAATGCTGCTCGGCGCGTTCTTCGGGTACTGGGCTGTGCTGAGCAGTGGGAACCTTTGGTGGGGGATGGTCGCGGGGGCACTCGCCGGTGTTGTTATGGGGTTGGTCTACGCACTGGTGACCGTGGTCTTCAAGGCGGAGCAGGGCATCAGCGGGATCGGCATCTACCTCTTCGGGTTGGGTTTCTCAGAGTTGATGTACCGCCAGGAGGTGGGCTCGCCATTACCGATCAGGCGCTTCCCGAGGATCAAGGTGCCGTTGCTCGGCGACATCAAGTACATCGGGGAGATGCTGTTCCAACACAGCCTGGTGGTCTATCTCGCTGTCGGGCTGGTGCCGCTGGTGGCGTTCGTTGTCAACCACACCCGCTTCGGCCTGGACATCCGCGCCGTTGGTGAGGCCCCGGCGGCCGCCGACAGCGTTGGCGTCAGCGTGGCTCGCACCCGCACCGTCACGATCGTTTTCGGCAACATGATGGCCGGGCTTGGTGGGGCGGCGTTGGCACTTGAACTGGGCACGTTCCAGCAGAACCTGACCAACGGGATCGGTTTCATAGCGGTGGCCTTGGTGTACTTCGGCGCGTGGCGCCCAGTTGGGGTGCTGCTTGGTGCGCTGCTGTATGGGCTGGTAACCGCAACGGTCAACCAGTTGAAGACGTTGGGTATCGTCTCAGGTCCGACGGCGAGCCTGATCACCATGGCGCCGGCGCTACTCACCGTCATCGCCCTGGTAGTCATCGCCCGGCGCAGTTCGGCGCAGCCGGCCGCGCTGGCCCTGCCGTTCGAGCGAAGTCGATGAGTTGTCTGGGCGCGTTCAGATGATCGTGTCCCCCCACCGATCGACAAGTCCTGCGGTTGACGCCGACGGCGCAAGTCCATCAACAAGCAAGCAAGCAAGCAAGCAAGCA